>NZ_MWIG01000175.1:0-22818 GCF_002156145.1 Streptomyces sp. NRRL B-24572
GGCAGGAAGAGCGAAGCGGACCCGCGTGGGCGGTGACGATACGGGAAGCCGCCCTGGACGGCCCGCAGGGGGTGGAGCGCGGCCGCCCCGGATTCGCCGCGGCCGCGGTCGTGGAAGCGCAGGGCTGCGCTTCCGGTCGCCGTCCTCGCCATCGCATCGTCGGCGATGACGGCCTGTTCGTCCTCTCCCTCCCCCGCGCCGACGTGGACGGGGTCGGTGCGGGGGAGGGAGAGGACGAACAGGCCGTCATCGCCGACGATGCGATGGCGAGGACGGCGACCGGAAGCGCAGCCCTGCGCTTCCACGACCGCGGCCGCGGCGAATCCGGGGCGGCCGCGCTCCACCCCCTGCGGGCCGTCCAGGGCGGCTTCCCGTATCGTCCCCGCCCACGCGGGTCCGCTTCGCTCTTCCTGCCGGGCAGGCTTGAACCGGGTACGGCCATGTCTCCACCGTACGCCCGCCCTCCTGCTCAACACCATGGTGCGGCCTCACCCGGGCGGCGTGCGCGTACCCGTCTGCGCAGTCTGGAACATGCGTGCGTCAACCCGAGCACCTTCGATTCACTCCTTCTGGTGGCGCGTGAACGCCAGAGAGCACTGTCATCCGGTCAGCGCGACAGGGATGCGCGGGGACGGTGATCCAGGGGTGGCCGGCGGGACCTCCGGGAGGCGCCGGCGAGGGGCCGCGGCGCCGTGACACGTGAGGTCGGTGCGCGTAAACCCACCCGTCGGAGCTGGCCGGGACCCCTCCTCCCCGGCTGTACGCGGCGCTGCGGGGGCGCTGAGCTACAGAGCGTTCCGGCCCCTTCCTCCCCTTCCGTGCGCAGCGCGGCGTCCGGGGCGTGGGGGCCTCGCGCACTGCCGACCGATCGGAGAAGTCACCATGAGCACACCTCCTTCCGTCCCGCTCCGGGTCGCCCTCGTCAACGGAAGCTTCGAGCAGCCGTCCGTCACCGAGATGGCGTTCCTGCCGGACGCCTCCCAGACCCAGGCTCCGCGGCACGTCCCGGGCTGGCTCACCACCGCCACCGACCACATGATCGAGCTGTGGCACTCCGGCTTCAACGGCGTCCCCTCCGCGGAGGGCGAGCAGTTCGCCGAGCTCAACGCCAACGAGGTCTCCACCCTCTACCAGGACCTGCCGACCACGCCCGGCACCAAGCTGTACTGGCGGCTCTACCACCGCGGCCGACAGGGGCAGGACACCATGGCCCTGGACATCGGCGCCCCGGGCAGCGCGGTCGAGCAGCGCACCTTCACCGACGGCAACACGGCGTGGGGGTACTACACGGGCACCTACACCGTCCCGGCCGGGCAGACCACGACCCGTTTCGCCTTCCGGTCCGTCTCGGCGGCCGGCGGAAACCGCGGGATCGGCAACTTCCTCGACGGCGTGTTCTTCGGCACCGCTCCGCACGTGGTGCTCACCAAGAGCGCGGTGCCGGAAGGTCCGTTGGACGTCGGCGATGTCGTCACCTACCGGATCACCGCCAGGAACGAGGGCGGCGGGGCCGCCGAACGGCTCACCCTCACCGACGTCCTGCCGCCGGGGACGACGTACGTGCCCGGTTCGCTGCGGATCGTCGACGGCCCGAACGCGGGCGTGAAGACCGATCAGGCGGGTGACGACCAGGCCTCGTACGACTCCGGGAGCGACACGGTCACCTTCCGACTCGGCACCGGTGCCTCCGCCGCCCAGGGCGGCAGCCTGGCCAACACCGCCGCACTGCCACGGGGCACCACCGTCGAGTACCGGGTCACCCTCGGTCTGCGGACGGCGGGCACCCGGGTGGCCAACACCGCCGTCGCCACGTACGAGAACCGGCTCGGCTCCACCCCGGAGCCACTGACGTCCACGTCCGACGAGGCCGTGACCGCGGTCAGGCCGGCCGCCGACCTGGACGTGACCAAGGCGGCCGACGCCACCACCGTGACCGTCGGACAGACCGTCACCTACCGTCTGACCGTCCACAACGCCGGTCCCAGCCCTGCGACCGGCGTCACGGTCGCCGACCGGCTCCCGAGCGGGCTCGCCTTCCTGTCCGCCGACGCCGACGTCGGCGCCTACGCCCCGGAGACCGGGCAGTGGACCGTCGGTGAACTGGCTGTCGGCGCCCGCGCGACCCTCACCCTGCGGGCGAAGGCCACCAGGCCGGCGCGCCTCACCAACACGGCCACCGTCACCGCCGCCGAAAAGGACCCCGACCCGGCCGACAACACCGACTCCGTCACCGTCTGCGTCGAACCCGCACCGGCCTGCTGCGCCCCGTGCGTCCCCCGTAGCTGACCCGACGCGAAAGGAGCGGGGCCGGCCCCATCAGGTGCCGGAGCCACTGGAGTCGGCTCCGGCCGCTGCCGGCCGGCGCCGCGCCCGCGCACACCGGCACCGCGCCGGTCCTGTGCCCCCACCACGCCCTGCCGGCCGGCCACCGGTGGGACCGGGCACCGGGGGTCACGCTGCTGGGGACGCCCACCTCGCGGCCACCGCTCGAACTAGTCTTCGCACCATGGCTTTGCGACCTGAAGAGTTCTACGACCACGCGCTCGCGGCCTCGGACGCGGAGCACCGGCTTCCGCTGGCGCGGATGACCGGCTGGGAGATCAGCCCGTTCGAGGAGGACGGACTGCGTGTCTCGCCCTTGCGGCCTCCCGTCCTGCCCGAGCCGGCGCGGCGCGGCGAGGATCCGTCCGATTGCGATTCCTGCCGCCGGCGCGGTGAGGGGATCTGGTTCAACGACAACTGGCGGCTGACGCGGATCACGGGCGTCGGGGTGCCGCTGGTGCTCATGCTGCATCCGCTCGACCACCATGACATGGCCGACCTGCCCGACGAGCTGGCGGCCGAGCTGGGCGTACTGACCACGCACATCGTCCGTCACGTGCAGGCTCTGGAGCACGTCTCGCGCGCTCACGTCTACCGGATCGGGGACGGCGGAGCGCACCTGCACATCTGGTTCTTCGCCCGGCCCGCGGGACAAGCCCAGCTGTACGGTTCGTGGTTGCCGGTGTGGGACGACCTGTTGCCGGAGTATCCGGCGGATGTCGCGGAGGCGGACGCGGCGGTCGTCGCGGACGCGCTGGTCGCCTCCGCGGGAGGGCGCCGTCGGGCCGACGCGGAGACGTCCGGCGGCTGATCCCCGCGGCCGGCCTCCTCCTGCCTGGTGATTTCCTTCCACCCCGTTGGTCACGGGCCGACAGGCATCGGCCGGCGCACCGGCCCTGCGCGAGGGGGAACGCACATGGTGGGCACGTCGGGCCGTGACCGGGAACCGGCTCCGCTGGTGGGACGCCGGCACGCTCTTCGGATCGTGTCGACGGCCGTCGGCGCGGCCGGGGACGAAGCGGTCCGGCTGGGCGAAGCCGCAGGGGCGCCGGCCGCCGTGACGTCGGGGTGCACCGCCCGCTCGCGGGCCGCTCTCGCGGCCGGGCGGGTCGAGGAGGCCGTGGTCCTCGCCGAGCGGGCGACCGCCGTCGCCGAGCACAGCGGCGGTGAGGCGCGCCGGCACGCGCCCCGCAGATGGCTCGGCGAGGCCCTCGCCGTCTCCGAGCGTTTCGCCGAGGCCGAGGCCGCGTTCGACCTGGGCCAGCGGGAGGCCGAACAGCTCGGCGCGCCCTGGGCCGTACCCCGGCTTCGTGGCCACCGATCGCGGCTGTGGCTGGCCGCGGGGCGGCTCGCACAGGCCACCGCCGAGGCCGAGGCGACGCTGAACAGCGCCCTCGCCCTGGGCACTCCCCCACGGCCCAGGCGACCCGCGCGCTGCTGGCGCGCCTGGCGATCTGGCGCGACGACCTCGCCTCCGCCCGGGCCCTGCTCACCACCGCGCGCGGGTTCGCGGATGGCGGGGTGCGGGTCGCCGTCGACGAACTGCTGCTGGCGGACGTGCTGTTGCGCGACGCGCAAGCCGCCGGCGACCAGGAGGCCGCCGACCCCGGCGACGGGCTGTGGGCGATCCTGCCCGACTGGATCCGCCCCCTGTGCTACGAGCCCGGGCTCGGGCCCGAGCTGGTGCGGATCGCATTACGGGCGGGGCTGCCCGAGCAGGCCGGGCGCGCGGCGGAGGCGTCCCGGCTGCTCGCCGTCCGCAGCCCGCGGCTGGCGTCGGCCCAGGCCGCCGCCGTGCACGTCGACGCACTGCTGTCGGGCAGCCCCGGCGGGCTGCGGCGGGCGGGTGGGGCTGTGGCGTTCGGCCCCGCGTCCCTTGGCCCTGGCCGCGGCCCTGGAGGACACGGCGAAGGTCACCGCGGACCGTGACGAGGCCTGGCACTGTGGGAAGAGGCCTTCACCCTCCACGGCACCGCGGGCGCCCGGCGCGGCGCGGCGCGGGCACGGCAGGAACTGCGCGCCCTGGGCGTACACCGCAGGATGCCGCGGTCGGCGGACCGGCAGGCGGAAGGCTGGGGCGCGATCACACTGTCGGAGATGCGGGTGGTACGGCTCGTGGCCGGCGGACTCACCAACCGCCAGGTCGCCAACCGGCTGTTCCTGTCCCGCCACACCGTGGACGCCCACCTGCGCAACGTCTTCGCCGAACTGGGCGTCTCGAGCCGGGTCGAGCTCGCGCGCCTGACGGCCGTGCACCTGGCCGAGACGGGCATGCCGGGCACGGACGTCACCGAGGGGACTCCCGTCGGCGGGTCCTGACCAGGCCGGCGGATCACGCCGTGGCCGGGCCGCCGAGGCCCGGCCGCCCCCGGGCCTGATGTCCCGTGCATCCCGCCTCTGGACGCCCCCTCCCACCGACGGGGTTCGTCCGGCGGTCAGCCGGTCCGCCGAACGCGATCCCACCAGGACCCCCCGCGGGCGGCCTTGAACTCCCCGGTGCCACCGGCCGGCAGGACCACGCCATCCGCGCCGCCGTCGCGAAGGCCGCCGCCCACAACGACCACGTGACCGTCTTCGGCACCACGAACAGTGAACACACGCGAGTCCTGACCCGCGACGCCCGGCTCGTCGCGGCCGCGATCGAGGACGTCACGAGACGATCGGGCCGCTGACGGCGCCCGGGTCCGCTGCTCGTACGATCCGTCCGTCGGACAGAACCTCTGGAGGACGTATGGCTGACACCGGTAACACCCGATCTGCCGCCGGGGAGGCGCCTGAGGCGTCACGGAGCGGGTTGCAGCGCCTGATGCGGTACATCCCCTTGATCGCGCCCCTCCTTCTGTGGTCCGTGCCCTGCTGGGTCCTCCTGTACGCGGGACAGCACTGGCCACTGCCCGTCGCGATGACCGGCACCGCGCTGTTCGCCCTCGGCCTTGTCGCCATGCCGCTCGCGATGGTGCGCGGCCACGGGCGGCGTCAGCAGGACCGGGCCGCGATCGTGGGCGACACGTTGCTGGGCGGCGCTTGGGTGCTGTTCACCTGGTCGGTGCTGTTCGGCGTTCTGTTGCGGCTCGCGCTGACCGTGGCCGGTGTCGGTGACGGACAGGACCGCGCGCGGATCGTCACCTGGGCGGTCCTCGGCCTGACCGCCGTACTGCTCGGATGGGGGTACTTCGAGGCCCGGCGCGTACCACGCGTGCGTCGGCTCGATGTGCGGCTCCCGCGTCTGGGGCCGGGGCTGGACGGCACCCGAGTCGTCCTGATCACCGACACCCACTACGGCCCGCTCGACCGCGCCCGCTGGTCGGCCCGGGTCTGCGAGACGGTGAACGCTCTGGAGGCGGACCTGGTGTGCCACACCGGCGACATCGCGGACGGCACGGCCGAACGCCGCCGCGCCCAGGCCGCCCCGCTGAGCACCGTGCGGGCGACGCGGGCCCGGGTGTACGTCACCGGCAACCACGAGTACTACAGCGAGGCCCAGGGCTGGGTCGACCTGATGGACGAGCTGGGCTGGGAGCCGCTGCGCAACCGTCATCTCCTGCTCGAACGCGGGGGTGACACCCTCGTGGTCGCGGGCGTGGACGACGTCACGGCCGAGTCCTCCGGACTGGCGGGGCACCGCGCCCACCTCGCCGGAGCCCTCCAGGGCGCCGATCCCGACCTGCCCGTCCTCCTCCTCGCGCACCAGCCCAAGTTCATCGACCGGGCCGCGGCCCACGGCATCGACCTCCAGCTCTCCGGCCACACCCACGGCGGCCAGATCTGGCCCTTCCACCACTTGGTCCGCCTCGACCAGCCCTCCGTCGCCGGCCTCAGCCACCACGGCGCTCGCACCCTCCTCTACACCAGCCGCGGCACCGGCTTCTGGGGCCCGCCCTTCCGCGTCTTCGCCCCCAGTGAGATCACGCTGCTCGTGCTCCGCTCCCCGCAGCAGCCCACCTCGCCCTGAGGGCGGGACCGACCGAGCTGGACCGCGAGCCGGCCGAGCAGCCGGTGAACCGGGCCCGCAGCGAGGGACTCGATCCGGTCGGGGGAACGGCCTGCTCAAGTGACTGGTGAAGCTGGTCCTGGAAGGCGCCCTGGAGGCGGAGATGCTCGCGCGACCTGATCTCCCGGGCGACCGACAAGATCACCGAGGGGCTCGACGCCTGGCGGCAGCGGCCTTCGGACCGCGTCTACGCGGTGGTGACGATCGACGCGACCGTGCTGAGGATCCGCGACGGCGCGGTCGCCGACCGGCCCTTCCACATCGCCGTGGGGATCGACCTCGAAGGCGAGCGTGACGTCCTGGGCGTGTGGGCAGGCTCCGGCGGCGAAGGCGCCAAGACCTGGACGGCCTGGCTCGCGGAGCTGAAGAACCGCGGCGTCGAGGACGTCCTGATCGCCTGCTGCGACTCGGGGGCCGGACGCCGTCGGTTCAGTCGCGGCCCGCGCCGCGGTACAGAGCGGCCGGGCCGTCGAGCTCGACGGCCGGCACGGTGGCACGGGGGTCCAAGATCCCCGGGCGCGGGCGGATCGATCCAGTGGCCCCCTGGCGCGTCGTGCAGTCCGCCCACCAGGTCGTGGCCCAGCTCCGTGCCCGGCCCCAGGACCCTCACCCGGCGGATCGGGGTGCGCAGGCCGCGCAGACTCACCGGGGCGCGCGGCCCGTCGGAACGGAAGAGGTACAGCGTGCGCCGGTCCGCGGACAGGGTCGACGGCCCGTAGTGGTGTCCGGGCGGGAGGCCGGCGACCGTGTCGTACACAGCCTCCGTGTGCCGGGCGATCCATGCCCCGAGGCCCTCGAGGAGCAAGCTGAGCGTGGCTCAAAGGAGTTCGGGTACGTGGATCGTAGGCAGCCGGGCGGACCTATACAGATCACACCTCGTCTATCGCCAGCCTGAATCCGAGTGGCCGTCCCACGACAACCTCGGTCTGAGCGCGGAGGAACACATCCAGGTCGGCAGACGTGGCACGTGCCCTACGGAAGTCAGTCTCCAGGCGGTCCATGGAGGAGCCAGAGGCGACTTCCAGGAGGCGCTTCCGTGTGGAGGCGGTCATGTCCGCCACAACTTCGGCGAAAGGCCTGTCTTCACCAGTAAGGGATTCCGTCGGCACGATAGCCGTCTCGCTCGCCGCCAAGCGGTGGAGTGCGCCAACGAGATCAGCCTCCAGCGTGCCGACCTGCTCATCAAAGCGGTCAGCATCGACCGACCGACCAGCTTCAGCGTCCTGCACGAATCGTTCGAGTGAGGCCAGCAGTGCACGGTTGGCGGTCCGCGCGGAGGTGATGATCTCCAGCATCAGCTCATTCGCGAGTCGCCGTCGCTCGTCCCCGTCATCGGCGCGCTGCACCGCGATTGCGGCTCTGTCCTGCCGATTCTTCGATCGCTGCAGGAGGCTGCCGCCGACTGCACCGATCACCGCTGTGCCTAACCCGCCGACCAGCCCGAGCACCGCAGTTACATCTGCCATGGACATGCATGATCCGAGATCCCCCCCGTAGTCAGCAAGGCCCAACGTAGACATGGCCAGCGGATTACTCCGCCCCAACGTTCGTGGAATGCCCAGGCAACCGGCTTATTTCGAGGGGCATTTCGACCATTGAGGTTAAACAACAAGCTGAAGAGGACGTTCGCAGGGTGTCCACGTCAGAGCGGGGCATCGGTGACGAGCCGCGCAAGGCTGAGGGCGAACGGGCCGGCGCCGGGAGGTGTGGACATCGCGCTCCTCGGCTCGGGCCTTGAGGAACCTGCTGAGGTTTCAGTCAGCACGGAAGTCAGCACGGCGGCCTCATATCATCGCCAGTCAGCGCAACACGGACAGGTACTGATTCGGCTGCTCGGCAGGACTCCGTGAGGCCGCGCAGGCGGGTCATGGCGGCCGGGCGCATGCGGGAGCGTCGAACTGTGCTGTCCCACCACATACGCCTCTGACCTGCGCTTCATCCCGCTTGGCCGCCCTGAAGTCAGCACCGAACCAGCACGGGAAAGTCTCCTGCCGGCCAGGTCTCGGAAAGAAGCCTGCCCGCACAGAGCACGGGCCGGTCAACGAGCCGGGGGCGATCACCGACAGTGGCGCACACGGCCGTCCCGGATCGCCTGTCGCTGAGCCTGCCAGGCAGCCGAACGGAACGCGTGATGCCCTCGACCGGGAAGCCCCGCGGAGTGCCCGCCGCGCCGGCCGGTTTCCGGTCAGCCGACAGGGGGAGTCTCTCTGGCGTTGGTCCAGGTGCTGCTGGTCGCGAAGTACGTGTCGTAGAGCTCCTGGACATCCAGAAGGCTCTCGGGTGGGACCTTGCCGTAAGCGATGCGCTCGAGGTGCCGAAAGTATTCGAAGCGCTCGACGCCCGGGGTGATGACGATGAGGATGTCGGCGTCGTGGCCGGGTGCGGCCGCGAAGGCGTGTGCCAGGCCGGGTGGAACGATGACCAGGTCGCCGCGTTCGGCTGTGACGAGCTGCTCGCCGGACAGAAGCTGCGCGGTGCCGTCCAACAGGTAGAACAGTTCGGCCGAGTGGGCGTGGTGGTGCGGTCGGGCACCGTCCGCGCCGTTGGTGAGGGTGACCCGCTGAGTGGACAGGGCGCCACCGGTTGCGCCGCTGTCCGCCAGGAGGCGGACAGTGCTCGGGGCCCGGCCGATGACCTCGGCCTGCGCGGCGCGGACCACCACGGATTCATCGAAATCTCCGGTGATGAGGGACATCCGTCGATCCTTCGTGAGGGGTTCAGGTCGCCGTCTCCGGCGACCGCGGCATCGGATGGAGTTGCACAGTGACATGGCGAAGCGGCTCGACGTCGAGGACATGGGCCGGATCAGAGGGTGAACAGCAGGGCGGCCGCCACCAGCACCAGGACAGCGGTGGCGAAGTGGATGCCGAAGGCGGCCGCCCTGGAGCCGCCGTTGCGCAGCACGATGAAGGTGTCACCTAGGGGCAGCAGTGCGACGACGAGCATGTACCAGGCTTCGGCGCGGGGCCCGACGAACGCGAGCAGGGCGAGGCCGAGCAGGCCGTAACTGCCGTCACGCAGGCCTTTGATGCGCAGGTAGGCGGTGGGACTGCCGGACGTGGACGCGACTCCGTAGCCGCTCGCCGCGGCATGCGGGGAGTAGAGGAATCGCGCACCGACGAACAGGACGAGCAGATCGAGAAGAACAGCGAGGGTGTATGCGGTGATCGTCATGGAGGGTGTCACCGGTTCCGGAGCGTTGCACGGGCCACGGCGGTCGCGCCCGCGGCGGATGCCGGCGGCTGGGCCGGCAGACGCTTGCCGATGGTGACGAACAGCAGGACCAGACCTGCGGTCAGCAGGATGTGGCCGAGGCCGGCGGTACCGGCGACTGCGGCGCCACTGTCGTGCCCGAGGACGGTCAGGGTGCCGTGCAGCGTCATCATGCCGACGGTGATGACCAGGCCTGCGTTGTAGATCCAGAAGAACCAGCCGAACAGCGCGCTGGCGGTCAGGGAGAACAGCTTCTCCAGGGCGAGCACGACGAGGAAGAACAGCGTTCCCAGGGCGAGGACATGGGTATGCACGACACCCAGCTGGGTCTGCCCGGTGAAATGCTCGGCCTTGGTGAGTTCCCGGTAGTACAGGCCGCTGACCACACCGAGGATCATGTAGAGATGGGCGGCGTTGAGTAGTTTCTTCATGCGCGGTTGCTTTCTTCGGGTTCGGTATTCCACGACTGACGGAGCAGAGCCGAGGGCGAGAGCGCCGACCGCCAAGGGGCAACGACCGCGCTGCGCACGAGCGATCGGCCCGGCCCGGCCCGGCCCGGCCCGGCTCGGCTCGGCTCGGCTCGGCTACGGCAAATCGAGGCGCCCGAAGTGATCACGACACCACCGAGATGGCGCCACAGGTGTTGCGGGTGTCCATGGTCACGGCAGCGAAGCCATACATGCGCCGCCGCGCTCAAGGGTCAAGGCGCTTGCGCTCGGGGGACTCTGTCGGTGTGCCTGGAACTGCGGGTCACCTCTGTCGATCTTGCTGTTCAGATGCTAGGTCGGCGCCGCATGTGGTGAGGTCCATCGCGTGCAGACCTCACTGGCAACGCGTGCAAGGTCTGTGCGAGGGTTGCGTCCTGGAAGAGGTCGTACCGGTTCCGCCGCGCCCAGGATCCGTCGAGCGTCGTCAGCTCATGCGCCCGGGCGGATGTGCGACCTGTCCGGCGGGTCATGCCTTCCGACCAGACTCCCCTGCCTCGGTGCGGTAGGCGTGCGGAGTGGTCCCGTAGGCGGCACGGAATGTCCGGTTGAAGGTCGCCGTACTGGTGAACCCCCACCGAGCGGCGATGACGTGAACGGCCAGATGGCGCAGCTGCGGACGCGCCAGGTCGGCCCGGCAGCGCTCCAGTCGGCGTCGGCGGATCATCGCCGCCACCCCCTCGCTCCCGTCATGAAGGTCGTCATGGCTCTGGAACAGCGTGTACAGGGTACGCAGCGAGATGTGGTGGTGATCGGCGATCGCACGGGGTGTCAGGCCCGGGTCGCCCAGCCTCTGTTCGATGAAGGTATCGATCCGGCGCCGCATGACCTGCGCCCGGGCGTCGGCCGGCGCGTGCACTTCCGCGCCCAGGTGCCGGCCCAGACACGAAACTGCCAGCTCCACTGCCGTGTTGGCGAGCACCGTCAGATCCAGGGACCTGCAGTCTGGGTCGTTCCCGGCCAGGGAGACCAGGAACTGGGCCAGGATCGCTCCCATGCCCGTGCCGCTGGACATGCGCCGTGCGAGCAGTCGGTCGATCTGCTGGGAGGGCAGTGGCATCCGCGCCTTGGGTATCTGCAGGACGAGGGCTTCCACTGTGCTGCCATCGAGGCCCGAACCGGACTTGTACGGGCGGGAGGTGTCCCACAGCACCATGTCCCCGGCGTGCAACTCCGCCTCACCCTCGCCCTGCGCGTACCAGGCGGTTCCCGCGGTCACCAGTCCCAGCTGGTACTGCTCCGGATCCCCACGGCGGATCAGCGCCGGTGTGCGCCACGAAAGCAACGGCGAAAACGAGAACCTCGACATCCGGGCCGCACCGAGGTCCAGGAAGGCGCCCTCCGCCCGGAATCCGGCAGCGTCCTGCGGAGCGAACGCCGACGGCATCAACGCGCTGGACACCGTCTGCGCGAACCAGTCGAACCGGTCCGTCACCGGCACCTGTACCGAATCCACCCCATGCCACATCGTCAAGCCTCCAGCTTGCTTCTTGCACCCGGCTCGGCCTTCTCTCTCGGCCCACGCAACGATCACTCGCGGCGCAATATGCCGGGCCGGTTCGGCCCGGCCGGAGAAGTCGCGCGTCTCACCTGCACGGGCCGCCCTGTGGCCGCCATTCGTGCCCGGCGTTCCGAAGTCGCCGATCAGTTCGTGCTTCTCGCCGTCCACACCGACGACCGGGTCACCTGCGTCCCGGCGATGCGCGCCTTCCTCACCACCCCACGCACCGACCAGCACGGCCCCCTCTTCCCGCACGCGCCCCGGATCAGACGAGTGTCCTGGATCGGATCGGTCCGCTCGACTCCGATGACTCCCAGCGGCAGTGCGGTTGGCGAGTCGGCTCAGGGCGCCGGCCGGAGCGCCGGCCGCCCCGGTCCGTCTTGGTCTGGTGGTACCAGTCGCGCAGAGGCTCCTGGAGGGTGTCCGACGGGTCGTGTGGCGATCCCCGTCGGGTCACCCGCATCAGACCGTCAGGCGGTGTGCTCCACGTACTCGAAGACGATGCCACCAGGGTGTCGCACCATGGCGTTACGGCCAGTGGGCACCTGGTTCGGGCCGGAGAGGATCTCGCCGCCGTGCGTGTCCAGAAGGTCGCGCAGGCCGTCGAGACTGTCGACGAGGACCGTGCTCTGAACGTTCCGAAAGGGGGCGAGGGCCTCCTCCGTACCCGCCACGACCAGGAATCCGCCGATACCGGCCAGTTCCACGTCGGCATAGGGGAAGCGCATCCTGACGTCCTCCCCGGTCAGCTCGCGCAGCGAAGGCAACACCCGATCCAGATCGTCCGCGTACAGCCGAGCCAGTGTCCTCAGTACCTTCACGCTCACCCCTCAAGATCAATTCGACATTCCCGAATTGTGGAATCGTGCGTCATCATAGACACGGATCCGGAGGAGGACGAATCGATGCCCGCGCTGCCCCAGCCCCAGCCCCAGGACTTCGACATCGCCACCGTGCTGCACGCCCTGGGCGACCCGGTCCGCCTGGACCTGCTGCGACGCCTGGCTGCGGGCGGAGAGTGCACCTGCAGCCCGGAAGGCGTCACCGTGGCCCGCTCCACCCTGTCCAACCACTGGCGCATCCTGCGCGAAGCGGGCGTCATCTCCGTCCGCACCAGCGGGAAGACCCGCCTGGTCACCCTCCGCCGCCAAGAGCTCGACGCCCGCTTCCCCCGTCTGCTCGACGCCGTGCTGGACGAGGTCGACCGCCACGCCGGCATCGCGTGACCCCCGCGGGTCACTGCCGCGTCTTCAGCTCCGGGACGGTGTGCTTGATCTTCCGACGCCGCGGACAGCGCCGGTCACGACGGGAGGAGTACGCCCGGTCGCCGCCCAAGTGGTCGGGTCGGGTCCAGGGGGCCACCACCCGGTCGAACGACGCGTACACGGTCCGGAACCGAGATCATCCGGAGCGCGTCGCCCACTGCCCAGGCGTGAGGAGCAACGCCCGGGGTCGACGCTTCCCCTCTGCCTCAAGACGGATCTCGGTTGTCAGACCACCGCGTGGCCGTCCCAGGACTTCATCGTTCCGATCCGGGCCGGTCCTCCCCACGCATCTCGCACGCGGCCCGGCCGCCGGACGGCGTGACACACTGGCGGCTCAGGCACGGAGAACGGGGGGGGGACCCGGTTGGGTCTGGAGATCGAGAGCAGACCGTCGGAGCTGCCGTACATCGAGCGTGTGTGGCGCAGCCGCAGCGACGGAGTGTGCCGGATGACGTCGGTTGCGGCAGCGCACTGGGAGCTCGTCTTCTGGGAGCACCACGGTCAGGTCCAGGCGGTCGTCCTGGGCCCAGAACCCAGGGCATGTCCAGCTCCCGTCCCCAAGGACGCCACGTTCTTCGGCATCAGCTTCGCCCTGGGCACCTCGATGCCGCACGTACCGATCAGCCGGCTCGTGGGCACGAGCGCGGAGATACCCGATGTGACGCGGCGCTCCGTCTGGCTGAAGGGCTCTGCCTGGCACCCGCCCGATTACGACAACGCGGAGTCGTTCGTACGGCGCATGGTGCGCGAGGGCATCGTGGACCGCGACCCGATCGTGCCCGCCGTGCTCGACGGCGCTGCCCCCGATGTCTCCGAGCGCACCCTCCAGCGGCGCTTCGTCGCGGCGACGGGCCTCACCCAGGGTGCCGTCCGGCAGATCCACCGCGCCCGTGAGGCCGCGATTCTGATTCAGGAGGGTGAACGGGCCCAGGACGTCGTGCACCGGCTGGGCTACTTCGACCAGCCGCATCTGGCGCGGTCCTTGACCCGGTACATCGGCAGGACCGCCACCGGGCTGTGCCGTCCGGACGGGACCGAGCCCCTGTCGCTTCTGTACAAGCCCTCGTCCTCGATGCCCGCATAGGTTTCCTGGCGTAGCCGACGAGGTCGGCTCGTCCCGGTCGCAGGGCCGTCCCGGCCGTCACCGGGCAGACGGTCCGGAACTCATCACGGAGAAATCATGCGCAAGGTCGTTTCGAGTCCGTTCATCTCGCTCGACGGTGTCGTCCAGTCGCCGAACGAATGGCAGTTCGCCTTCGACGAGGAGATGGGCGCTGCGCTGGGGAAGGCGCTGGAAACGGCGGACACGATTCTGATGGGCCGGGTGACCTTCACCGAGTGGGCCGGGTACTGGCCGACGGTGACCAGCGGCGAGGACGCCGGTTTCGCCAAGTGGATCAACGATTCGCCCAAGTACGTCGTCTCCTCCACGCTGGACAGCGTCGAGGGCTGGGCCAACAGTACGCTCATCGACGGCGATCTGGCGGCCGCGATCGAGAAGCTCAAGGCAGGCGAGGGCAAGGACATCACCGTCGCGGGCAGCCCGACGCTGGTTCGTTCGCTGCTGGAACTCGACCTGCTGGACGAGCTGGTGCTGTTGATCCACCCGGTGGTGGCCGGCGAGGGCCGAAAGAAGCTGTTCGTCGACGACGCCGCTCTGAAGAAGCTGGAGCTGGTGAGCGCCGAGCCCACCGGCAGCGGCGTGATCATCGCGACCTACCGCCCGGTGCGCTGAGCGCTGGACCGTAGCGGCAGTCAGGCTGCTCCGTTCAGTGGCACTGTCGTAGGGCCGGTGGGCGGGTTGCCGGCGCTCTGCTGCGAACATCTGCGGCTCGGGTCTGCCCTCGCGAGGTAGCCGCGCCTTCCAGGGCCCGACAGCCATGACGGAGACGCCGGCCTCGGTGACACGGCAGCGGGCCGCGCTGGGCGGCAGCGCGTGCGAGGTCCGGCTCGACGTCCCGCTCGCAGGGATGCGCTGGAAAGCCGGAATGCGGTCCCGGCGCACCCTGCTTTCCCGTTCGGCGCCGGCCGCCTCGGGGATGTCGTCCCGTTCGATCATCGCGATCGACGAGGGGCTGCTCTCGCTGGACGACCGTGTGGTGGACGTGCTGCCCGACCGCGTCCCGGCCGACGTCTCGGAGCAGGGGCGCCGCATCACTGTTCCTCACTTGCCGTCCATGACGTGCGGGCACCCCGCCGAGGCGTGGGAGCGGGAACCCGACGGCTTGGTAAAGGGCTTTTTGAGCCTGCCGTTCGCCACGGCCGAGGGAACGCGGCACGTCTACGACGACTCGACCACCTACATCCTGGCCCGGATGTCGGCGCAACACGGACAGGCCCTGATTCGGCCGCGCCGCAAGGCTCCGTGAGGCCACAAGGAGAGCCATGGCGGCCGGGCGCATGCAGGAGCGTCGAACTATGGTGTCCCACCACATACGCCCCTGACCTGCGTCTTCCTACGGTGTGGCGACACCAAAACGTCCCCGTACCTGCCTGGAAGTGGTGCACATGGCCGCCGCAACTCCCTCCCCCACGCCACCCGGTTCCCTCAAGCGCATCGTCGCCGCCAGCCTCATCGGCACGACCATCGAGTGGTACGACTTCTTCCTGTACGGGTCGGCCGCCGCGCTGGTGTTCAACAAGCTGTTCTTCCCCGAGTCCGATCCGCTGGTCGGGACGCTGCTGTCGTTCCTGACCTACGCGGTCGGGTTCGCCGCGCGGCCGCTCGGCGCGCTGGTCTTCGGGCACTACGGGGACCGGCTCGGGCGGAAGAAGCTGCTGGTCCTGAGCCTGCTGATGATGGGTGGGGCGACGTTCGCGATCGGGCTGCTGCCGACGCACGCGACCGTCGGCTCCGCCGCTCCCGTCCTGCTCACGACGCTGCGCCTGGTGCAGGGCTTCGCGCTCGGCGGCGAGTGGGGCGGGGCCGTGCTGCTCGTGTCCGAGCACGGGGACGCGAAGCGGCGCGGGTTCTGGGCCTCGTGGCCGCAGACCGGGGCGCCCGCCGGGCAGTTGCTCGCGACCGGTGTGCTGTCCGCGCTGACCGCGCTGCTCTCGGACGCCGCCTTCGCCTCGTGGGGCTGGCGCGTTCCGTTCCTGCTCTCCGGCGTCCTGGTGGTCGTCGGCCTGTGGATCCGGCTGTCGGTCGACGAGTCGCCCGTGTTCAAGGCGGCCCTCGCCGCCGCCGAGGAGCGCAAGGCGGTCGCCGGGCAGGTCGAGAAGATGCCGCTGGTCGCCGTGCTGAAGCACCACTGGCGGGACGTGCTGATCGCGATGGGCGCCCGCATGGCGGAGAACATCTCGTACTACGTGATCACCGCGTTCATCCTCGTGTACGCGACCACCCAGGTCGGCCTGAGCAAGCAGACCGCCCTGAACGCCGTCCTCATCGCCTCCGCCGTCCACTTCGCCGTCATCCCCGCCTGGGGCGCGCTCTCCGACCGGATCGGCCGCAGGCCGGTCTACCTGATCGGCGCGGTCGGCGTCGGCGCCTGGATGTTCCCGTTCTTCCTGCTGATCGACCACGGGAGCTTCGGTTCGCTGCTGCTCGCCGTCACCGTCGGTCTGGTCCTGCACGGGGCGATGTACGCACCGCAGGCGGCCTTCTTCTCCGAGATGTTCGCGACCAGGATGCGCTACTCCGGCGCCTCCATCGGAGCCCAGTTCTCCTCCGTGGCCGCCGGGGCGCCCGCGCCGCTCATCGCGACCGCGCTCCTCGCCGACTACGGCACCTCGACGCCGATCGCCCTGTACGTGATCGCCGCCGCGCTGCTCACCGTCGTCGCCCTCGCCTGCGCCCGCGAGACCCGCGAACGCGACCTCGGCGAGATCGCCGACCGGAGCACCGAGCAGGCCCGCGTCCGCGCCGACGCCTGACCGGAGCCCCGACCCGTACACCGAGAGGCCCTCTCCGCCCACGGGGCGGCGGGGGCCTCTCGGTGTCGTCGAGCGACCTTCACCCCGCCGCTACGTGGTGCGGGCGTCGCTCGCCGTGTTGCGAGCGACGTCGGGACCGTCCGCACACCGCCACGCCGACGACCGGCGCCTGAGCGCCGGCGTCGGCAGGGCGGACGCCGACTGAAGCGGCGCTAGTGGCCGGGCCTGAGGTGTTGGAGGACGCCCATGCCCACGGTGAAGCTCGCGGCCAGGCTGGTGCCGCCCGCTCCCAGGATGGCCAGGGGGCCGCCGTTCACCGCCATGACGACGACAACGGCGACGAGGGCGACCACGACGGCGGACAGGGCGACGATCGCCACGTCACGCCCGGGGTGCCTGCAGATGTTCGACGGAGTGGCATGAGCCGACACGAGGGTGCCTCCATTGACTTGTTCTTCGCTCGGGCAGGGCACACCTCACCCAGGTGGGGCGTGCTTCATGGGGTGGACCGGTCAGCGGGTCCGGCATAAGCCGGCCGGCCGGGGCCACGCTCCGAGCGAGGCAGTCAATGAGACCTCCGAACAAGCGTATCACTTTCTGCCGCCAGGCTAACTGCTCGTCAATTCGGCAGCCAGCGAGCGCAGTTAAGCCGCCAACTCATTGGCTTGATCTCACCGACGCGGCGCCTGCCCGCCGCTCAGCGGGCGACGGCCGCCGACATCGCGTGCAGGCGCAGGGCCAGTTGGATCTCCAGGGCGCGGGCCGGGGACTGCCAGTCGGGGCCGAGGAGCCGGGCGACGCGTTCCAGGCGCTGGGCCACCGTGTTGACGTGGACGTGGAGTTCGTCCTTGGTACGGGCCGGGCTCATGCCGCTGGCGAAGTAGGCGTCCAGGGTGCGGACCAGATCGGTGCCGCGCCGCCGGTCGTAGTCGACGACCTGGCCGATCGTCCGGCCCACGAAGCCGTCGATGTCCCGCCCGTCGGCGAGGAGGAGGCCGAGGAAGCCGAGGTCCTCGGCGGCCGCGCCCTGGCCCTTGCGGTGCAGCAGGACGAGCGCGTCCAGGCAGCGGCGGGCCTCCTCGTACGCGACGGCCACCTGGTCCGGGCGGTCGAGAAGCGTCCGTACGGGAGCGGAGGCGCCGACGGTGACCGGCTCGCGCAGGGTGCCGCCGAGGTCCCGAGCGGTCTGCCGGGCGAGGTCGGCGGCGCTCTCCCCCGGGCCGAGTGGAAGCAGCAGGACCGTGCCGCCGTCGCGGGCCGAGGCGAGTCCGTGGCGGGTGGCGGCCAGGTGCGAGGCGGCCGACCACAGGCGCTGGCGGTCGGCGCTCTCGCGGCCGCCCGCGTCGGAGTCGGCGACGGCCGCGTCGGCGGCCCGGTCGATGCGGGCGGCGAGCACGACGTGCGGAGCCTCGCTGTCGGTACGGAGGCGGGCGGCGCGCTCGCGCAGCAGACGGCGGTCCCGGTCGGGGGCGTCGAGGAGGTCGTCGAGGAGCTCGCCGCGCACCCGCTGCTCGGCCTCGCCCGCCGAGCGGCGGGCGAGCAGCAGCAGGGAGGTCACCAGGGCGGCGCGCTCCAGGGTGCGCTGGTCGACCGGGTCGAGCTCGGGCTGTCCGTGGAGCACGAGCGCGCCGAGGGTCTCGCCGCCGGCGGACACGGCGGCCACCCAGTCGTCGCCCTCGCGGAGCGCGTGGCCCCCGGCGCGGCGGGCCGAACCGGCGCCCGCCTCGGTGAACTCGACGGTGCCGCCGAGTACCTCGGAGACGGCGTCGGCCACGTCGTGGACGCCGCCGCCGTGCAGGACCAGTTCGGAGAGCCGGTCGTGGACCTCGGAGGCCCGCTCGATGACGGCGCTGTGCTCGCGGATGATGTCGTTGGCCCGCTCCAGTTCGGCGAGGGCCGAGCGGGTCTCGGCGAGCAGGTTGGCGGTGTCGATGGCGACGGCGGCGTGCGCGGCGAAGGAGCCGAGCAGCGCGACCTGTTCGCGCTCGAAGACCCTGGCCCTGCGGTCGGCGGCGAACAGCACGCCGATGACCTGGCTGCCGAGGCTGAGCGGCACTCCGAGGATGGCGACGAGGCCCTCGTCCCGTACGGCCGCGTCGATGGTGCGGGTGTGCTGGAAGCGCGGGTCCTGGAAGTAGTCCTCGGTGACGTAGGGGCGGGCGGTCTGGGCGACCAGGCCGCCGAGCCCCTCGCCCATGCCGAGGCGGACCTGCTGGAACCGGGCGGAGACCGAGCCCTCCGTGACCCGCATGTAGGTGTCGCCGGCGGCCGGGTCGTTGAGGCTGAGGTAGGCGACCTCGGTGCCCAGGAGCGAGCGGGCGCGCTGGACGATGGCGCGCAGCACCGCGTCGAGGTCGCGGAGTCCCGCGAGGTCGTGGGCGGTGGCGAAGAGCGCGGACAGCTCCGCCTCGCGGCGCCGCCGCCCCTCCAGCTCTGCCCGGACCCGCAGCGCGAGCTGTTTGGCCTCTTCGAGCTCGGCCAGCGCCTCGGGGCCCGCGCCGCTCGCGCGGGCGAGCAGCACGGGCCGGTCGTAGGCCTCCGATGCCGCTCCCCGGGCGAGGAGTTCCAGGTAGGAGACGTGTTCATGGGACATGGACACAGGGATACCTGCCGTACGTGTGGTCGCACCACCCCTGTGGACAAACGGTCCGGGGGCCCGGCTCAGTGGGCGGTCCAGCCGCCGTCGAGGGTGAGGGAGGTGCCGGTGATGAACGAGGCCTGGGGGGTGCAGAGGTAGAGGACGGCTTCGGCGACCTCCTCCGGTTCGATGAGCCGCTTGAGCGCCGAATCCTTGAGGAGGACCTCGGTCAGGACGCGCTCGGGCGGGATGCCGTGTGCGGCGGCCTGGTCGGCGATCTGCCGTTCGACGAGCGGGGTGCGGACGTAGCCGGGGTTGACGCAGTTGGAGGTGACGCCGTGCGGGGCGCCTTCGAGGGCGGCGGTCTTGGAGAGGCCTTCGAGGCCGTGTTTGGCGGCCACATAGGCGGACTTGAAGGCGGAGGCGCGCAGCCCGTGGACGGAGGAGAGGTTCACGATCCGCCCCCAGCCCTGCTCGTACATGTGGGGCAGGGCGCCCCGGATGAGCCGGAAGGGCGCTTCCAGCATCACGGTGAGCACGGTGTGGAAGACGTCCGGCGGGAACTCCTCGATGGGGCGGACCAGCTGGATCCCGGCGTTGTTGACGAGGATGTCGGTGCGGGCGGCCGCGGCTTCCGCCGCGTCCAGGTCGGTCAGGTCGAGGAGCCGGGTTTCGAGGGCGCCGGGGAGCGCGTCGGCCTCCTCGGCCAGGGTCCGAAGGCCCTCGGCGGCCCGGTCGACGGCTCTGACCCGGGCCCCGGCGGCGGCGAGCCGCAGCGCGCAGGCGCGCCCGATGCCGCCGGCCGCGCCGGTGACGAGCGCGGTGCGGCCGGTGAGGTCGAGGGCGAGGCCCGCGGCGCGGGGCAGGGGCGAGGCGACGTCCGCACCGGGCTCGGTGCCGGGGACGGTGATGGGGGCGCTCATGCTCCGCACCCTATGAACGGGCCCGTCCCCCACCGATGTGCGCCGGGCCTATAGTTCAGCTGGTCTCTGTGGTGCGGAACCATGTGGGTTCGTCGGCGAGCGCCTTCTCGATCCGCAGGTACGAGAAGCGCTTCATCTCGGGCAGTTCGTTCACGCCGAACCAGCCGACCTCGGTCGACTCGTCGTCGTTGACCCGCGCCTCGCCCCCGATCGCCCGGCAGCGGAACGCGACGTCCATGTACTGGCAGATGTCGCCGTTGGGGTAGACGACGGGCTTGCGCAGGGTCTCCACGAGCACGATCCGCTCGGGCACGCAGCGCACGGCGGTCTCCTCGTGCACCTCGCGCACCACGGCGTCGGCGGGCTGCTCCCCCGGGTCGACGATGCCGCCGATGATCGCCCAGAGGCCGTTGTCGGCGCGCTTGCCGAGCAGGACCCGTCCCCGGTCGTCGAGGACGACGGCGCTGACGCCCGGCAGGAAGAGCAGCTGGTGGCCGGCCGTCTCGCGCAGTTCGCGGATGAAGTCAGGAGTACCCATGCCCCGACCCTAGATCATCTGCGGATCGGGGCCGGGGGTGCGGCGGGCCTTCTCGGGCCTCAGGCCGTCGGGGTGCGGCGGGCGCGCACCGCGCGGGCGGCGGCCCAGCCGAGACCGGCCGCCGCGAGCACCGCGAGCAGGGCCTCGGGCAGGGTGCCCAGGCGGGTCGCGGGGGTCTGCGAGGAGCGCAGCGGCACCTTCTCGACCAGGACGTCCGGGGTGAACATCTTCGTCTGCGCGACGATCTCGCCGTCGGGGCGGATGATCGCGCTGACCCCGCTGGTGACGGGCACGACGACCGACCGGCTGTGCTCGACCGCGCGCACCCGGCTCATCGCGAGCTGCTGGTAGGTCATCTCGCTGCGGCCGAAGGTGGCGTTGTTGCTGGGGACGGTGATCAGCTGGGCGCCGTGGGTGACGGTGTCGCGCACGGCCCAGTCGAAGGCCGCCTCGTAGCAGGTCGCGAGGCCGACCTTCGTACCGGCGAGGTCGAAGACGCCGACCTTGGTGCCGGCGCCGAAGTCCCGGGCCACCCGGTCGACGTTGCTGTTGAAGATCCGTACGAAGGACCGCATCGGGATGTACTCGCCGAAGGGCTGGACGTGCCGCTTGTCGTACGTGGCGACGGGGCCGCGCTCGGGGTCCCACTCGATGAGGGTGTTGCGGAGCTTGCCGGTCTCGGGGGTGACGACGGCGCCGATCACGGTGGGCACGCCGATCGCCCTGACGGCGCCGTCGATGACGTCGGCCGCGTCGGCGTTCGCGTACGGGTCGATGTCGGAGGAGTTCTCCGGCCACAGCACGAAGTCGGGCTGCGGTTCGCGGCCCTCCTTGACGGCCTGGGCGAGCTCGCGGGTGCGGGCGACGTGGTTGTCGAGGACGGCCCGGCGCTGGGCGTTGAAGTCGAGGCCGAGGCGGGGCACGTTGCCCTGGACGGCGGCGACGGTGGCGGTGCCGTCCTCGGCGGAGTCGTCGACGAGGGGCAGCGCGGCGAGGGCGCCGGTGACCGGGACGAGGACGGAGAGCGCCGCGGCGGCGAGCGGGCCGCGCGGCACGGTGCCGGTGGCCCGCCAGGCACGGAACCGCCGGTACGCCTCGTACAGGCCGAAGCCGCAGAGGGCGACGGCGAAGCCGAGCACCGGGGTGCCGCCGACGGCGGCGAGCGGCAGGAAGAGGCCGTCGGCCTGCCCGAAGGCGACCTTGCCCCAGGGGAAGCCGCCGAAGGGCACGCGCGCGCGTGCCCCTTCCGCGAGGATCCACACCCCGGCGGCGAAGAAGGGCCACCAGGGGAGCCGGGAGACGGCCGCGATGCCGAGTCCGGCGGCGGCGACGAACAGTGCCTCGACGGCGGCGAGGGCCAGCCACGGACCGGCGCCGACCTCCTCACCGGTCCACACGAGGAGCGGGAGCAGGAAGCCGAGTCCGGCGAGGTAGCCGAGGCCGAATCCGGCGCGGAGCCGGCGGCCCCGCAGGGTCCAGCCGAGCAGGGCGAAGGCGGGCAGCGCGAGCCACCACAGGGGGCGCGGCGGGAAGCTCAGGAAGAGCAGGAACCCTGACAGCAGAGCCGCCCCGGGCCGCGCGAACCGCCGGAGCCGGGAGCCCGGCGTGGGTGCGGTGTCGGGTCCGGACGCGTCGACGGGGGTGATGGTGGCGCTCACCTTGCGGAGTCTACGTGCCGCCCCTGGGCGCGCGGAGATCGGTACGGCCCGGCCCGAAGGCCGTGTGGACTGCCCCGTCGGGTCACACACCGGTCGCCGCGGGCGGGACCGGCGGCGCCGGGCGGCGGAGGCGGGCGCGGATGACGCGGACCGCGGATTCGGCGTCGTCGACGGTCACCGTGAAGGTGAGGCCGTCACCGAGGCGCAGGACGAGGGCCTCGCCGCGCCGGACGATGACGGCGGTGCCCTTCTCGGGCCGCCAGCGGTAGCCCCAGCCGCCCCACTGGCACGGGCTGACGCTCGGCGCGAAGTCGGCGCCGACGACCTGGGCGAGCGGGATGCGGCGGCGCGGCACGCCGATGTGGCCGCAGCGGACCTCCATGGCGCGGTCGTCGACCTTCACGGCGACGTGGACGAAGGCGAGGGTGCCGAAGAGGACGAGCAGTCCGGCGGCGACACAGCCGATCA
>NZ_MWIG01000176.1:0-6100 GCF_002156145.1 Streptomyces sp. NRRL B-24572
CGGCGCGGCCGTCGCCGCGCTCGCCACCGAGCTGGGCGCCGACCTCGTCGTCGTCGGCCCGGAGGCCCCGCTCGTCGCCGGCGTCGCCGACGCCGTCCGCGCGGCCGGCATCCCCGTCTTCGGCCCGTCCCAGGAGGCGGCGCAGCTGGAGGGCTCCAAGGCCTTCGCCAAGGACGTCATGGCGGGGGCGGGGGTCCCCACCGCTCGTAGCTACGTCTGCACCACGCCCGCCGAGATCGACGAGGCGCTCGACGCCTTCGGCGCTCCGTACGTGGTCAAGGACGACGGCCTCGCCGCCGGCAAGGGCGTCGTCGTCACCGAGGACATCGAGGTGGCCCGCGCCCACGCGCTCGCCTGCGACCGCGTCGTCATCGAGGAGTACCTCGACGGTCCCGAGGTCTCCCTCTTCGCGATCACCGACGGCACGACCGTCCTCCCGCTGAAGCCCGCGCAGGACTTCAAGCGCGCGCTCGACGGCGACGAGGGCCCGAACACCGGCGGCATGGGCGCCTACTCGCCGCTGCCCTGGGCCGACCCGAAGCTGGTCGAGGAGGTCATGGAGACCGTCCTGCAGCCGACGGTCGACGAGCTGCGCCGTCGCGGCACCCCCTTCTCCGGTCTGCTGTACGCGGGTCTGGCGATCACCAGCCGTGGCGTACGGGTCATCGAGTTCAACGCGCGCTTCGGCGACCCCGAGACCCAGGTCGTCCTGGCCCGCCTGAAGACCCCCCTCGCGGGCGTCCTGCTGCACGCGGCCAACGGCACCCTGGACGACCAGGCCCCGCTGAGCTGGAGCGACGACGCGGCCGTCACCGTGGTCGTCGCCTCGCACAACTACCCGGGCACCCCGCGCACGGGCGACCCGATCGAGGGCCTGGACGAGGTCGCGGAGCAGGACGCCCCGCACGCGTACGTGCTCCACGCCGGTACGAAGCGGGGCGAGGACGGCGCGGTCCTGAGCGCCGGCGGGCGCGTCCTGTCGGTCACCGCCACCGGTTCGGACCTGGCGCAGGCCCGTGAGCGCGCGTACGCGGCGGTCGGCCGTATCCGCCTTGACGGTTCGCAGCACCGTACGGACATCGCGCGGAAGGCCGCCGAGGCCTGATTCCGCTCGTTTTCGCCTGAATCCTTGTGATTCCACTTGTGGCCGTGGGGTGCCGAACCTGTGCACCACGCGGCCACATGTGCGCCATCACCTTTGCCCAAAGCCATTCCATCGAGTGACGGCTCGGCCATACGGATGACGCCCGCCACAGCCCCAACTAGGGTGCGGCGAAGGCATTCCGGCACTTGGCCCACCGGCATTGCGATGTCAGTGGCGGGTGCCACAGTGGGGGAGTGAGCAACACCGCCACAGGCAGTCCCGTCGAGGACAGGAGGGGGTGATGAACGGCGTGTCCGGTACCGGTTCCGTTGTCGGCGAGGAGTGGGGTGCGCGCGCCGCGCACTCCCGGGCCCTCGCCGTCCTCCGCGTCCGCGGCAGGGCACTGGGCCTCGCGGTGCTCCCCGCCGCGGTGGCCGTCGTCCTGTACGCGGGCGGGGTCACCGGCCACTTCACGGGAGCGGCCTGGGACGCGGCCCGCTGGGTCGTGACCGTCCTCGCCGTGCTCGTCCTCCTCGCCGCCGCGGCCGTCGCCCTCGTCATCGCCCGGGCCCGCCCCGCGGCCACGCCGACGGTGGAGCTCGCCGAGACCGCCGCCCCCGATCTGTACCGGCTCGTCCGGGACCTCGCCGACCGGCTCGGCGTCCCGGCGCCCGCCGCGATAGCCCTCACCCCGGACTGCGACAGCTGGCTGGAGGACCGCACCCACCGGGCCCACCGCCATCTCCACCGCACGTCCGGCGGCGACGGCGCCCCGGTCCTGGTCATAGGCTCGCCCTTCCTGTGGTGGATGCGCGTCGGCGAGCTGCGGGCGGTCCTCGCCCCCGTCGTCGCCGGTACGGGACCGGCCGCCCAACCCGACATAGCCGCCGCCCGCCGCTTCGTCCGCGGCCTGGACGCCGCCGTCGCCGTGCCCCGGAGCCCCGGCCTCGATCCGGTCCGCCGGCTCGGCGCCCACGGCGTCGGGCAGGTCGCCCGCGTGCTGCTCCGCGCCTGCCGCGGACACGCCGCCGAGATGGAGCGGGGGGTCGCCGCCGCCGGCTCGGAGCGCGCCCAGGCCGTCGACTACGGCGTACGGATCGTCGCCCAGGAGCAGGTGGGTCTGGCCTACGCGGGCTGGGACCGGCTCCTCACCCGGGTCGCGCTGCCCGCCTGGCGCATGGGCCGCTGGCCCGCCAAGCTCGACGCGGGCGTGGTCTCCGCCCTGACCGAGCTCTCCCGCCGGGACCGGCTCGCGGAGGGCTTCTCCTCCCGGCTCGGCGAGCGCCCCGCCTGCGACCTCCTGGAGGAGCCCGGCGCCGTCGACGAGGCCACCTCGCTGCTCGCCGCCCGCCTCTTCCACGGCGGCCCGGCCGAACCCGGCCCCGACTGGGCCCCGGTGGAGTGGAGCCAGTACCCGGAGGAGGTCGTCGACCGGAAGTGGCGCACCGACGCGGCCCGCCTCCACCAGGTCCTCGACGGCCTGGGCGTCACCGAAGCCGCCGGAGGCCGGACCTCCGACGCGGCGGGCCCGACCCTGACCCGCGTGATGGCCCACCTGACGACTCCCCGGCCCGATGCCGGACCTGAGACCGACGCCGAGGCCGATGCCGAGGCCGGATCCGAGACCGACGCCGGATCCGAGACCGGGTCGGAGTCCGCCTCCGCGCCCGAGTCCGAGGCCGCACCCGAGTCCGAGGCCGGGCCCGAAGCCGCCCCCGACCTCGTCGCCCCCGACTTCCCCGACGAGGACGACGAGGACGACGAAGAGCCCGTCAACCCCGCCGCCGACGCGCTCGCCGGGGCGCTCAGTGCGCTGCTCGCGCGGGAGGAGGCGGCCCGGGAGGCCCGGGTCGTCGCGGCGGCCGAGTCCGCCCGTACCGCCGAGAAGGCCGACCGGACCGGCACCGCCGCCCCCCACGTGGTCGTGAGCGGCCCCGACGGGCCCCTGCCGCTGTTCCCGCTCCAGCCGCCCCGTACCGGCCGTGACCTGCTCGCCGACCACGTGACCGCCATGGTCTGCTGTGCGGCCGTGGACACCGCCGAGGCCGCTCCCGGCCTCGACTGGCTCGACGGTCCGGCGCTGCTCGTCGGGGGCGAGCGGGCGGCGGACCTCGGTCCCCGGGTCCTCGCCCTCGTCGAGGACGGCGACCCGGAGCCCCTGCGGGCCTGGCTCGCCCGCACCGGGGTGCGCCCGGAGAAGCCCGTACGCCTGGTCTGAGGGCCCGCCGGACCCCCGAATACCCGGAGGTCCGGCTTCCGCTCTCGTCAATTCACGACGAACGGTGACGGAGTGCGTGCGTTATGTGATGTGCTGGAGACCGTCACTGACAGAGGCACGATCCAGAGGCACTGACCGGCCGACCGGGGGAGTCGAGGGAGGGGCGCACATGGGGGCGGAGCAGATCAGACGGTGGGAGTCGGGTGCGCTCGCGCACGCCGTCTCCGATCCCTTCGGCCAGGGCCCGCTGCCCTGGCTGCGCGGCTCGGACAACTACTTCGACGACACCGGCCAGATGGTCCCCTGGTACGCGGACGAGGTCCTGGCCCGGGGCGGCAGCGGCGGCCCGCGCACGGCCGACGACGTCCGGCGCCAGATCAAGGGCTTCGCCTCCGACGGGGCCGTGGCGCCGGGCGAGTCGATCGACTTCCACATCACCGTGGACCCGCCGCAGCAGTTCTCGGTCGACGTCTACCGGATCGGGCACTACGGCGGCGACGGCGCCGCGAAGATCACCACCAGCCCGCGCCTCTCCGGGATCGTCCAGCCGGCCCCGCTCACCGCCGACCGCACGGTCTCCTGCCACCACTGGTGGCAGTCCTGGCGGCTGCAGGTCCCCGCGTACTGGTCGATCGGCGCGTACGTCGCCGTGCTCACGACCGTCGACGGGTACCGCTCGCACATCCCCTTCACGGTCCGCGACAACCACCCGGCGGATCTGCTGCTCGTCCTCCCGGACGTGACCTGGCAGGCGTACAACCTCTACCCGGAGGACGGCCACACCGGCGCCAGCCTGTACCACGCCTGGGACGAGGAGGGCCGGCTGCTCGGCGAGGAGGAGGCGGCCGTCACCGTCTCCTTCGACCGCCCGTACGCGGGCGCGGGGCTGCCCCTGCACGTCGGGCACGCCTACGACTTCATCCGCTGGGCCGAGCGCTACGGCTACGACCTGGCGTACGCGGAGACGCGCGACCTGCACGCCGGCCGGGTCGACCCGGGCCGCTACCGGGGGCTGGTCTTCCCGGGCCACGACGAGTACTGGTCGGCGCCGATGCGCCGGACCGTCGAACTCGCCCGCGACCAGGGCACCTCGCTCGTCTTCCTCTCCGCCAACACCATGTACT
This sequence comes from Streptomyces sp. NRRL B-24572, assembly GCF_002156145.1. Lineage (NCBI taxonomy): Bacteria > Bacillati > Actinomycetota > Actinomycetes > Kitasatosporales > Streptomycetaceae > Streptomyces > Streptomyces sp. NRRL B-24572. The sequence continues at coordinate 4,427 of NZ_MWIG01000176.1, forward strand.
GGCAGGTGGAGCTCGCCCCTTCGCCGTCCGGGGTGCCGGACCGCCTCCTCACCTGCCGCAAGCGCCGCGGACCCGGCCGCCCCGCGCTCTGGCGCGAGGTCGACCGGCCCGAGCAGCAGCTCCTCGGCATCCAGTACGCGGGCCGGGTGCCCGAGCCGCACCCGCTGGTCGTACGGAACGCCGACCACTGGCTCTGGGAGGCCACCGGCGCGGGCGACGGCGACGAGCTCCCGGGCCTGGTCGCGGGCGAGGCCGACCGCTACTTCCCGCGCACCGCGCTCCCGGAGCACCAGGGCCGCATCCTGCTCTCCCACTCGCCGTACCGGGACAGCGAAGGCGCCCTGCGCCACCAGGAGACGAGTCTCTACCGGGCCCCGTCCGGCGCCTGGGTCTTCGCGTCCGGCACCTTCGCCTGGTCACCGGCGCTCGACCGGCCGGGCCACGTCGACGCCCGGGTCCAGCGGGCCACCGCGAACCTCCTCGACCGCATCTGCAAGAGGGAGTGAGCGGGGGCTCACAGGGTCCGGCGACGGGATCCGTCCCCACGTGCGAGAGAATCGGACACGCTCCTGGATCAACCTACGCGGAGGAACCGTGTCCGGATTCGTAGAAAAGCCCGAGCCCGTCCAGGTCCCGGGCCTGACCCATCTCCACACGGGCAAGGTCCGCGACCTGTACCGGAACGAGGCGGGCGACCTCGTCATGGTGGCCAGCGACCGCATGTCGGCCTACGACTGGGTGCTGCCCACCGAGATCCCCGACAAGGGCCGGGTCCTCACCCGGCTCTCCCTGTGGTGGTTCGACAAGCTCGCCGACCTGGTCCCGAACCACGTGCTCTCCACCGAACTGCCGGCCGGCGCCCCCGCCGACTGGGCGGGCCGCACCCTCATCTGCAAGTCGCTGAACATGGTCCCGGTCGAGGCCGTCGCCCGCGGCTACCTCACCGGCTCCGGCCTCCTGGAGTACAACGAGTCCCGCACGGTCTGCGGCCTCGCCCTGCCCGAGGGCCTGACCGACGGCTCCGAGCTGCCCGCCCCGATCTTCACCCCGGCGACCAAGGCCGCCGTCGGCGACCACGACGAGAACGTGTCGTACGAGGAGGTCGCCCGCCAGGTCGGCGCCGAGACGGCCGCGCTGCTGCGCCAGACGACCCTCGCCGTCTACTCCCGGGCCCGGGACATCGCCCGCGACCGCGGGATCATCCTGGCCGACACGAAGTTCGAGTTCGGCTTCGAAGGGGAGACGCTCGTCCTCGCCGACGAGGTCCTCACCCCGGACTCCTCCCGCTTCTGGCCGGCCGCCGAGTGGGAGCCGGGCCGCACCCAGCCCTCGTACGACAAGCAGATCGTGCGGAACTGGCTGACCTCGCCGGCCTCCGGCTGGGACCGCAAGAGCGAGCAGCCGCCGCCGGCGCTGCCGCAGGAGGTCGTGGAGAAGACCCGCGGCAAGTACATCGAGGCGTACGAGCTGCTGACCGGGACCTCCTGGTCCGACAGCTTCTAGCCGACGGACGCCGTACGGGCCCGGAAGCGGGGCCCGTACGGCATCCCGGCCCCGGCCGCTGCACGCACGCGGCTGCGCACACGCGACTGCACGCACACACGACTGCACGCACACACGACGAAGGCCCCGGTTCCTGAGAACCGGGGCCTTCGCTCCCTGAGCGGACGACGA
>NZ_MWIG01000177.1:0-1053 GCF_002156145.1 Streptomyces sp. NRRL B-24572
GCTCCCTGAGCGGACGACGAGATTCGAACTCGCGACCCTCACCTTGGCAAGGTGATGCTCTACCAACTGAGCCACGTCCGCATGCGCCGTAGCGCGCTGCTAACTATACCCAACCTCTGGACCGCGCGAGACGCACCGCCGTGTGGCGGTCCTCCGCACCCGGCGTCGCGGTGGTGGAGGAGAGGTGGTTCCGGACCGTTCCGGGGGAGAGCGCGGCCCGTCGGGCGATCTCCGCGACGGGGCGCCGTCGGCGGCGAGTTCGAGCGCCTCGGCCTCGCGGGCGGCCATCGGCGAGTGCCCGGAGGGGATCGCGTCGGCCGCCAACTCGGGTTCCACGCAACGGTTTCCGGCGGGGCGGTACGGACCGGCCCGGTCGGCCGCTGGGTGCTGCCCGTCTTCGGGGCGAAGCCGCGGACGCCCGCCGCGAGCGCCCGCTCGAGGTGGCCGGGGCGGCCGTGGCCGGTCACGATCATCGTGCGGCAGTCGGGGAGTTCGTCCCGGATCGATGTGGCCACCGTCACACCGTCCGCCCCGCATCCGGAGGTCGAGGACGGCGACGTCGGGCCGGTGGGCGCGGGCCATGGCGAGCGCCTCGGGTCCGGTCGCGGCTTCGGCGACGACGACCGGGTCGTCCTCCACGGTCGGCACGGCTCCCCTCCCGGGCGCGGAGGGGGATCGCGCAGCGGCGGGCGTCGACGTCGAGGCCGATGGTGGGCTCGTCGGAGGAGAGGGCCTCGGGGCGGCCGAGGAGGGTGCGGGCGGGGTCGAGGCGGCGGCGTTCGCCGCCGGACAGCTGCTTGATCCGCACGTTCTCGTGGTCGGCGAGGCCGACGGCGCCGAGGGCCTCGCCGGGCGGCCGGGCGCCGCTGGTGCAGCCGGCCCACATCCGTACGGTCTCGTGGTCTCGGCGACGGTGAGGTCGGAGGGCAGTGCGCGCTGCCACCGTCCCGGCTGACGAATGTCATGCCCCCGGGAGGAGGGGAGCGGTCCGGGAGTACGACAAAGGCCCCGGTTCCTGAGAACCGGGGCCTTTGCTCCCTGAGCGGACGACGA
>NZ_MWIG01000178.1:0-5179 GCF_002156145.1 Streptomyces sp. NRRL B-24572
GGCGCGTGACGCGGCCTGCCGCCACCGGCCGAGAGACGCGGACGCCGAGGCGCGTGACGCGGCCTGCCGCCACCGGCCGAGAGACGCGGACGCCGAGGCGTGTGGGATCGGCCCCGTCACCGACCGAGGGCGCGCACCGGGGCGACGGCCTCGTCCGTGCGGCCCGCGCCGCAGACGCGGAGGATCTCGGCGAGGGCCCGGGACGCCTCCCCGGCCGGTACGGGGCCGGCGCGGACCTCCTGGGCGAGGTGGAGGACGGCCGAGAGGCGGGCCGCCGCGTCGGGGTTGGCGACCCGGGCGCGCCGGCCCCGCATGACGAGGCTGAGCATGGCGGGCGAGGTCCCCAGGGTCTCGGCGAGCCCGGACTGGGTCATTCCGAAGCGGTCGCAGAGGTCCCGGCACAGCTCGCCGAGCGGAGCCCCGTACCACTGGCGCTGGAGTTCCTGGTTGCGGGCGATGGCGGTCGCGTCCACGGGAAGGACGCCAGGCCTCCGAATTGACACTCGCCAAAGGAAGTTTTCATGTGTCAATCTCCCCGTCGGAAGGCACGACCTCACCCACCCTCACTGATGGGACGTCACCATGCCCTGGAAGCGCACCACTTCGCTCGCCGCCGTCGCCGCCGTCGCCGTCCTCGGGCTGACCGCCTGCGGGTCCGACGGCACGGACGCCAAGGCCGGCGCCACCGCCACTGCCACCCCCACCACCCAGCCCCAGGCCGGCGGTGCCACGGACTCCCCCACCTCCGACGCGCCCTCCACCGGCGGCGTGAAGAAGCCGGACGACCTGCCCGCCGGCCTGCCGCTGCCCTCCGGGGAGCTGACCGGCGTGACCGGCAGCAAGGGCGCGTACGTCCTGACCTTCAAGACCCAGGACCCGAAGGCCGCCATCGCCGAGTACCGCAAGGCCCTTGAGGACGCCCAGTACACGGTGGTGGACATCGCCGGCGTCTTCAGCGCCACCTCGGGCAAGACCTCCGTCTCGGTCGCCACCAGCGCTGACACCGTCGTCCTGACGCTGGCCACGCTCTGACGGGCCGCCCGCACCTGTACCTGAGCGACTTCGGGGTGGCCCGGGTACTGCCCCATGTCCGGCTGACCTCCACGGCGTTCGCCGTCGGCACGCCGGACTATCCGGCTCCGGAGGTCCGTTCGGGCGCGTCACCGGGAGGTTCCGCGCAGGACGTGTACGCAGCGGGGCTCGTCCTGCGGGCACTCGGCGCGCCCGAGGCCCTCACGGCCGCGATGGCCGCCTCCGTACCCGAGGAACGGCCCACGGCCTCGGCGGCGCGTGACGTGCTCGCCGAGGCCGAGGTGGGACCGCCCGACCCCACCGGTCCGGCGGCGTTCGCGCCGTGCCCGGCGGACGAGTCGCTCGCCGTCGCGTTCAGCCCCGAGGGGTGCCTCCTGGTCTGCGACCACGTCCCCGCCACCCGGCGGTACGAGTGGCAGCCGCAGACCTCCGAGGGCTGAACGGAGGACGAGGGCCTACACCGCGTCCGCAAGCAGCAGCGAGTGGATCCGGTCCGGAGCGCCCGGGCGGGCGTAGTACCAGCCCTGGGCCGTGTCGCAGCCGAGGTCCCGGAGCTGGCGGGCCTGGGCGCCCGTCTCGACGCCCTCCACCGTGACCGCGAGCTCCAGGCTGTGGGCCAGCGAGACGATCCCCTCGACGATCTTGAGGTCGACCGGGTCCACCGGGTGCTGCTGCATGCCCCGGGTGAAGGACCGGTCGAGCTTGAGGACGCTCACGGGGAGCCGCCGCAGGTTCGCCAGGTTCGAATAGCCCGTGCCGAAGTCGTCGAGGGCGATGTCCACGCCCATCTCGGCGAGCTGCCGCAGCGGCTTCAGCAGGTCCTCGTCGGCGCCGATGAGGGCCGACTCGGTGACCTCCAGGCACAGCGCGCCCGGTTCGAGGCCGGACCGCTCCAGGACGTCGACGGTGTCGGCGACCAGGCGGGGGTGGTGGAGCTGCGTCGGGGAGAGGTTGACGTTGATCCGCAGCGGCCCGCCGTCGGAGTGCCGGGCCTGCCAGAAGCGGGCCTGGCGCACGGCTTCCTGGAGCACCCAGCGGCCGAGCGGCACGATGAGCCCGGTGTCCTCGGCGAGCGGGATGAAGCGGTCCGGGCCGAGCACCCCGTGCTGCGGGTGGCACCAGCGGACGAGGGCCTCCGCACCGTGCACGCTGCCGTCGCCGAGGTGGACGAGCGGCTGGTACTCGATGAAGAACTCGCCGCGCTCCAGGGCGGTCGGCAGGGCCGTGGTGAGCCCGTGCCGGGTGATGGCGCGGGCGTCGGCCTCGGGGTCGGCGAGTTCGAAGCGGTTGCCGCCCGCCGACTTGGCCCGGTACATGGTGATGTCCGCGCTGCGGAGCACCTCGGCCGGGGTCCGCTCCCCCGCCGGGCCCTCGACCACGCCGAGGCTGCCGCGCACGGTGAGTTCACGGCCGTCGATGCGGAGGGGGGTGGCGAGGGCGGCGAGGATGCGGTCGGCGAGTTCGGTGACGTCCCGCTCGCCGTCGGGGGCGGTGGTGAGGGCGACGAACTCGTCGCCGCCGAGCCGGGCGACCATCTCGCCCGCCCCGGTGACGCAGGTCTGGAGCCGGTCGGCTACCTCGACGAGCAGCCGGTCCCCGGTGGAGTGGCCGAGGCTGTCGTTGATGACCTTGAAGCCGTCGAGGTCGAGGTAGCAGAGGCCGAAGCGGGCGTTGTCGCCGGGGGCGAGGGCCTTCTCCAGGCGTTCGAAGAACAGGGTCCGGTTGGGCAGTCCGGTGAGCGCGTCGTGGGTGGCCTCGTACCGCAGGCGCAGATGGAGCAGGCGCCGTTCGGTGGTGTCCTCCATGAGGGCCAGCTGGTACTGGGGGTTGCCGTCGGCGTCCCGGAGGAGCGAGACGGTGAGGTTGGTCCACAGAACCGTTCCGTCACCGCGGTAGTACGGCTTCTCGACGCGGTAGTGCTCGCGCTCGCCGCGGACCAGTTCCTCGTACAGCTTCCAGACGTGGGGCCCGTCCTCCGGGTGCACCCACTCGCTGACCTTCCGGCTGCGCACCTGGCCCTCCATCCCGCCGAACATGCGGGTGAGGGTCTCGTTGACCTCCAGGACGTTGCCGTCGAGGTCGGCGATGCCGATGCCGATCGCCGCCCCGTCGAAGACCGCGCGGAAGCGGCTCTCGGTGGCGTGCAGGGCGATCTCGGCGGCGCTGCGGGCGGTGAGCGCGGAGCGGGCGATGGCCTCCTGCTCGACGCGGGTCCGCTCGCGCAGGGCCTGCGCGTAGCCGGTGGCCATGGCGTGCTGGAGCCGGGCGCAGCGGGCCCGTAGTTCCTCGGCGGCGAGGTCCGACTCCGTACCGCAGTAGAGCACCAGGTACGAGTCGACGACGCCGAGGCTGCGGCCGAGTGCGTCCGGGTCGGTGCAGTGGGCGTCGACGAGGGCCGCGCCGGTGCGCTGGGCCGGTGCCGTGTCGAAGGGCCGGGCGTGCAGGGCGTCGCACAGGGTGCGGGCCAGCGGCAGCAGGTGCCCCTCGAACTCGGCGCGGGTCAGCGAGGTGGCGGTGACGGGGAAGATCGCCCGGCTCCAGATGGTGACGAACCGCCTGAGTCTGTCCTCCGGGCCGTCGGCTTCGGCGACGGCGCCGGACGGCTGCGACGGGACCTTCACGGCTTGCGCCCCACCCCTGCGAACCCGGAGAAGGCGTACGGATCCTCCTCCTCGGCCGGACCGTCCGGCCGCCACAGCGGCATCGGGACGAGTCCGGGCTCGACCAGTTCGGTGCCCTCGAAGAAGCGGGTGATCTCGCCGCTGGACCGCATCACCAGGGGGTTGCGGATGTTGCGGTAGACCCCGACGGCGCCGCCGGCCGTCTCCTCGGAGAGCGGGATGCCCTCGTACGAGGCGTGGGTGAGGACGACGAGGCTGCCGGGGGCGAGGGCCTCGACGAGTTCGGCGACGGCCTCGTACGGGCCGTCCTGGTCCTCCAGGAAGTGCAGGACGGCGACGAGGAGCAGGGCCACCGGCCGGTCCAGGTCGAGGAGCCGGGTCGCCTCGGGGCTGTACAGGATGTCGGCCGGCTTGCGCAGGTCGGCGGAGACGACGGCCGCGCTGTCGTCTCCCTCCAGGACGGCGCGGCTGTGGGCCACGGCGACGGGGTCGTGGTCGACGTAGACGACCCGGGCGGCGGGGTCGGCGGCCCGGGCGACCTCGTGCACGTTGCCGAAGGTGGGTATGCCGGAGCCGATGTCGAGGAACTGGGTGATGCCGCTGTCGACGGCGTGGCGGACGGCGCGCCGCATGAAGGCACGGTTCGCCTGCATGATCTTGGGCAGGCCAGGCATGAACTCCATGGCCTTGCGCGCCGCTTCCCGGTCCACTTCGAAATTGTGCGAGCCGCCCAGATAGAAGTCGTACATACGGGACACGCTCGGTACCGAAATGTCGATACCGGGCGGAGCCCAGGCGGGACGCTCCATCAATGTCTCCAACAAGTCGCCACGGGGGATGCGGCCAGGTGTTCGCGGCCGGTGTTCGAGGTGAGGCTACTGATCACCCGCCGAGAGAGCGAGTAGAAACGGAAATTCGCGGTCCGTTCTTGGTCACACGCCATTGGCACGTGCTCGTGGAACGCAGACTTCACGCCTTCAGGCTGTGCAAATTCACGTGCATATGATCGTGCGTCGGCTACGGGGACGGTACCGGTCACGCCCGACGAGGTCCCAGGTCCCGTCCGTACCTCGGCTGTTGCCGCCCTCCGGCCCCGGTCGCCGGTGCAGGATGCCCTGTCGGCCGTCCCGTCCGACAGGGCGACAACCGGACAGTTCTTCCCCGGAGGCCTGAACGGACCGTGTCGGCCACCCGTCCGGAATCAACCCGACCGGCAATACCGGGCATTGCTCCGAATCCGCCTCCGACACCCGGCGAAACGTCAAACCCGCACATCCGGAGATCCCCTCCATCTGGCGAATCCCGGCCGATTCCGCCCCGGCGCGCCGCGTCTGTGATCAAGCTCGACGGCGTGTCTCTGTATGGATCACTCCTCGCGCGGCCGCTGGCGGCCCTCGGGCTCGTGTGGCTGCTCGCCGCGCCGGTGCCCGCCGCCGCCGACGCCTGCGCCTACGCCTCGACCGACTCGGGTGGCGTACTCATCGCGGTGGCGGCCGTCACCGGCGACCGCCACCGCGATGAGTACG
>NZ_MWIG01000179.1:0-5101 GCF_002156145.1 Streptomyces sp. NRRL B-24572
TACAACTACCCGCAGACCGGCGACGACCCGAAGTACCACTGGTGGACCAAGACGATCACCGATCGCATCCAGGGCACCACGGGTTACACCTACGCGGCCGACACCGGGAACCCCAAGTTCACGGCCACCAAGGTCACCGACGCCGAGAACCACGCCACGGACTACGTCACGGACGACTTCGGCCGCCCGGTCCGGACGACGAACCCCAAGTCGCAGACCACGCAGATGTCGTGGGACGCGGACAACAACGTCACGTACCTCGAGGAGGCCAACGGCGCCAAGACCGCGTACTGCTACGACCCGAAGACGGGCTACCCGCTCTGGCAGCGCGACGCGGAGAACAACAGGGCCGGCGTGCCGGACCAGACGGCGACCTGCGTCTCCGACCCCGCCAAGTGGCCGGCGTACGCGGCGAAGTACGAGTACCAGACCCGCGCCGACGGCTTCTCCGCGGACCTCTTCCGCAAGACGTCACGGGAGGGCCGCGCCTGGCAGTTCGGCTACGACGCCTTCGGCAACCTGAAGACGGTCACCGACCCCAAGGGCGTCGCCACCACGACGGCGGGTGACTACACCACGTCGTACGAGTACGACGCCTACGGCGAGCTGACCAAGGCGACGGACGCCAACGGACACCCGACGACCAACAGCGGCTTCGGCCCGACGGGTTACCCGTCCACCATCACCGACGCGCTGGGCAAGTCGTCGACGTTCGTCTACGACGTACGCGGTCAGGTCACCGAGGTCACCGACGCGCTGGGGAAGAAGACGACGCAGTCGTACGACACGTTCGGCCGTCCGCTGGTGAAGACCGTGCCCAAGGACCAGGCCGCCGGCGACCTGATCACCTTCCAGGCTCCGGTCTACGACGCCAACGACAACATCACCACGTCCACGGCGCCCAACGGCGCGGTGTCCACCGCGGTGTACGACGCCGCGGACCAGATGGTCTCGTCGACGGACCCGAAGGACACGCCGACCGGTCCCGAGCGCAGGACCGACTACACGTACGACAAGACCGGTCATCTGAGGACGACGGTCCAGCCCAAGGGCACCGCGACCACCGGGGACCCCGGCGACTACGTCACGACCCACACCTACGACGAGCTCTACAAGCTCGTCTCCGTGGTGAACGCGGTCGGCGACAAGATCTCCTACGAGTACGACAACGTCGGCAACCTCCTCAAGGTCGTCGACCCGAAGAAGAACGCGACCGCCGACACCACCGACTACACCAGCAAGATGTCGTACGACCTCGATCACCGGACCGTCTCGATGAGCGACGCCCTGGGCAACACGAGTTCGCGCACCTACGACAAGGACTCGCTCGTCGTCTCCAGCAAGGACCCCGAGAACAACGAGACCCTGATCACCTACGACGAGCGCGGCAAGCAGACCGAGGTCAAGGTCCCGCACAAGGGCACCTCGCCGATCGTCTACCGGACGACCCGGTACGAGTACGACCAGGTCGGCAACACCACCAAGGTGATCACCCCGCGGGGAGTGGAGACGGCGAACGCCGACGACTTCACCTCCCGGACCGAGTACGACGCGCTGAACCGCCCGGTGAAGCAGTTCCAGCCGTACGACCCGGCCGACGCCCGCTACAACGACCCGAACGTCTACACCGAGACCGAGTACGACGCCGTCGGCCGGGTCGCCAGGACCTCCCTGCCGCCGTCCGAGGGCCAGACGGTCCGCAACGACACCACGTACCGCTACTTCGACAACGGCTGGACCAAGTCGACGACGGACCCGTGGGACATCGTCACCACGTACGACTACAACGAGCTGGGCCGCCAGACCGCCCGTACCCTCACCTCTGCGGGAGGCTCGTCCAACCGCACGATGAGCTGGTCGTTCTACCCGGACGGCAAGCTGAAGTCGAAGTCGGACAACGGTGTACCGGTCGGCAGCGCCGTCCCGCTCGTCGACAACTCCGACACCCAGAACACCAGCTCCACCGGTACGTGGACCCACGCCAGCCTCCCCGGCCAGCAGGGCTTCGACCACCAGGTCCACGCCGCGGGTGCCGGGACGGACGCGTTCACGTGGACGCTGAACATCCCCAAGGACGGCACCTACACGGCGTACGTGCGCTACCCCCAGGTCGCCGGTGCCGCGACGACCGCGAAGTACACGGTGACCAAGTCCGACGGCACCACCACGGACGTCATCAGGAACCAGACCACGACCCCGGGCGCCTGGGTGAGCCTCGGCTCGTTCGCCTTCGCCCAGGGCAACGCGGCCAAGCTGCGGCTGTTCCAGAACAGCGCGGGTGCGGTCGTCGCCGACGGCGTGAAGCTCGTCCGCGACAACGCGGCCGACACCGACAACGAGAAGCACGCCTTCGCCTACGGCTACGACGTCAACGGCAATCTGACGTCGATCGACGACACCTCCCCCGGTGCACCGGTCGATGCCTACACCATCGCCTACACGGGCCTCGACCAGATCCAGAAGGTCACCGAGTCGCTGGCCGGACAGGAGAAGAAGTCCACCGCCTACACCTACGACGCCGACAGCCTGCCGGACACCGTCAGCCATCCCGACCAGTTCTCCAAGTACACCTACGACACCCGTGATCTGACGAAGACGGTCTCGGTCGGAAAGTCGGCCACGGACGCGTCCCCCAAGGTCACGTCGTACACGTACAACTCCCGCGGCCAGGTCCTGCGGCAGACCAAGGACAACGGCAACACCGTCGACAGCACCTACTTCCTCGACGGTTCGGTCGCGTCCACCGTGGAGAAGAAGGCGGGCGGCACGCTGGTCGCCTCGCACACCTACCAGTACGACGGCAACGGCAACCCGACGCAGGACGTCACGAAGAAGATGGACGCCGACAACCACACGGCGTACCTCGACTCCACCACCGACTACACCTACGACCCGGTCGACCGGCTCGCCAGGTCCGTCAAGACCGGCAACGGCGCGTCGACGGACACCTACGTCCACGACGACAACGCCAACGTCGTCAGCCAGACCGTCAAGGGCACGACCACCACGTTCTCCTTCGACCGCAACCGGCTGCAGAGCTCGTCCGTCGCCGGTACGGCGTTCCAGTACAACTACGACCCGTTCGGCCGCCAGGAGTCGGTCACGAGCAACGGCAGGGTCGTCGGGCGCAGCGTGTACGACGGCTTCGACCACGTCGTCGAGTCCCAGAAGCCGGACGCGACCGGCGCGATGAAGTCGACGACGTACACCTTCGACCCGCTCGACCGCACCCTGTCCACGACCGCCGACGGCAAGACCACGGACTTCGAGTACCTGGGTCTTTCCAGCGAGGTCCTGGACGAGAAGGTCGCCGGCCAGCTGTCGAAGTCCTACCAGTACAGCCCGTGGGGCGAGCGCCTGTCCCAGATCAAGCACACCGACGGCACGGACGAGGCCACGTACTACAGCTACAACGGCCACACCGACGTCGACGCGCTGACCGACAAGAACGGTGACACCAAGGCCACGTACGGCTACACCGCCTACGGCAGCGACGACGAGTCGGAGTTCACCGGCATCGACAAGCCCGACGCCCAGAACCCCGCCAAGGAGGACTACAACCCGTACCGCTACAACGCCAAGCGCTGGGACGCCCAGTCCGACACGTACGACATGGGCTTCCGCGACTACAACCCGGGCCTCAACCGCTTCACCACCCGGGACATGTACACCGGCGCGCTGGCCGACATGGGTCTCGGGACCGACGCGTTCACCGGCAACCGCTACGCCTTCACCGGCGGCAACCCGGTGAGCAACGTCGAACTGGACGGCCACTTCGCCCTCATCGACGACCTCGCCGAGGGCGCCATCCTGCTCGTGGCGGTCGCCGCGGTCGTCACCTACGAGGTCGTGGTGAACGACCAGGACGTGCAGACCGCCATCAACGACACCTTCGACTCGATCGTGGAGGGCATCGGCGACCTCTTCGAGGACGACGACCCGGAGCCGGAGCCGACCACCGATCCGATCCCCCTGCCGATCCCGGGGCCGGACGAGGACACGACCAACAGGAAGCGGTGTGCGGACGACCCCAAGTCGTCCCGCTTCCAGTACCAGCCGCTGGACGGGGAGGGTCGTGCCCAGGGCGCGACCGCGCTGATCTGCCCGGAGGACCTCAAGGCTCCGCTCGCGCCCCGGGACACCGGCACGGTGAACGTGTACGGGTTCCCGGACCCCGCGCAGAACACGAACCGGTCGGGCAAGGGCAACATCTTCGACCGCACGCACATCGTCGGTGACAAGGTGGGCGGCGACTGGGTCGACGAGAACCTCTTCACCGGGTTCTCCCGCATGAACAAGAGCGGCATGCGGCGGTGCGAGATCCAGATGGAGAAGCAGCTCGCGGCCGGGAAGTGGGTCATGTACACGGGCAAGGTCAACTACAGCCACACGACGGGATACGCGGACAGCATCACGATGTCCGCGTACACCGAGGACGGAGTACTGTTCAGCAACGTCGTGGTACAGAACAGCCCGGATTGGCAGACGACATGCTGAGGATCGAAGAGCTGGAGGCCGTCCTCCCGGCCATGGTGCCGTGGCGTGCGGCGGCGGGACGCGGAGTGGACTGGGCCGTCCTCGAGGCGGCCCTCGGGACGGCTCTGCCCTCGGACTTCCGTGCTCTGGCGGAGGCGTATCCGGTCCTGGTCGTCGACGACTTCCTGACGGTGTCCGTGCCCCGGCCCGGCACCGAGGCGTTGTGGGCGTCCGAGGCCAGGGACGACGAGATCCTTCAGGACCTGTTCGAGATGGGCGACACCGGGGACTACGTCCCCTTCCCGCAGCCGGGTGGTCTGATCTCCTGGGCGTCGTCCTCCTCGGGGGACACCTTCTACTGGAGGACGAGCCCGGCCGATCCGGACGCGTGGCCGGTCGTCGTGCGCGGAGACAACGGCGACTGGTCGGAGTTCCCGGTCGGTGCCGTCGCCTTCCTGGCCGGCGTGTACGGTCGCACGATCGACGTGGGCGGCATGCCCGGGGACTTCCCCGGCCTTGACCCCCGGGTAGTGGGCCTGAGCGACGACGCCCACTGACCGACGACCGATCCGCACGCGCACATGAACGGCGATCGCCCCCAGGGTCTCCTGGGGGCGATCGTCGT
>NZ_MWIG01000018.1:0-191 GCF_002156145.1 Streptomyces sp. NRRL B-24572
GGTCCGGCCGACGCTGGTGGAGGCGGTGGCAGGGTTGCACCCCTGGACCGGTGAGATGGCGGCGTACGCCCTGGGCTGGGCCGACAAGTCAGGGACGCCGAGCCCGGGCGGATCGGAGGGCAAGGGAGTGCGGCAGGCCCTGGCCGTGCTCGGAGCAGAGGCCGTCGGGGCCGACGGCGCCGACGCCGTCC
>NZ_MWIG01000018.1:216-12100 GCF_002156145.1 Streptomyces sp. NRRL B-24572
CCCGGCCGTTCTCGCGGGCGACGCGCTCCTCGCCCAGGCCGTGGCGACCCTGGCCGAGGCCAGGAGCCGGCACACGGGAGCTGCGGTCCGGTGCCTGTGCAGGACCCTGAACACACTGGTGAGCGGCCAGGCACAGGACCTGCGCTTCGAGGACCGTCCGTGGTACGGGCCGGGAGCGGTGGGCCCGGACGAGTACCGTTCGATGGCCGACCAGAAGACGGGCGCCCTGCTGGGCTGCGCGCTCGCGCTCGGCGCGATCCTGGGCGGCGCCCCCGACCACACCGTGACCGCGCTCGAACGAGCCGGGCGCCATCTCGGCCTCGCCTTCCAGGCGGTGGACGACAGCCTCGGCATCTGGGGCGACCCGGCCGTGACCGGCAAGCCCGTCCACGCGGACCTGCGGCGGGGCAAGAAGACCTACCCGATCCTCACGGCACTGGCCGGAGGAGACGAGGCCGCACACGAACTCGCCGCGCTCCTGACGACCACCGGGCGGATGGACGATGACGAGGCCGCCCACGTCGCAGCGCTGGTGGAGAAGGCAGGCGGCCGGTCCGCAACCCGCGACGAGGCACGCCGCCACCTCGACACCGCCCGCCGCACCCTGCGCGACACACCGCTGACGCCCACGGCCGTACAGCAACTGGACACGCTGTTCACGCACTTGCTCGCCCGAACCTGGTGACCCGCGGCCGGGGTACGGGGCGACGCGTTGTGTCCGCCGATCCACATGCCTACGGCCGGAGCAGCGGGAAGACGGCCTCGGTCCAGGGCGCTTGCGTGTCGGCGGGCCCGCCCGGGCTGTCGCGGTCGGCCGAGGTCCATACCCGTCGATCAGGCCGTCGAGGACGGCGGCGCGGCATAAGGAACGCTGAGGAAGCGTGTTGCAGAAGGCCGCGTCCGGGCAGGTCAGGGCCGGTTTCGGGCCGGCCTGGTCACGCTGTCGGGGCGAGGTTGTGCATGTGGGCGCCGGCGACTGGTGGCTCTACACCCACGTTCCACCCGGAACACAGGTCGAGCAGGCCCCGGTCCGGCATGCCGGACCGGGGTGCCTGCCTCGCTTCACCGATGAGAGGTAGGCGCCACACGCGCCACGGGCTTCCTGTCCGGTGGCGCGGTCGTCACCTCCGCAGGGGAGGGGAGGGGAGCGAGGCCGAGCTCGTGCGGGACCGCTCGCCGCTCTGCACCGAGGCCGGGTCCTCCTCCACCGGGCTGGGCCATCGGCCTCGCGGCCTCCCCGCTCCTGCGCACGGCACCCATGACGGGCTGATGACTGTGCCCCCGACCGCTGGAATCCGCCTGACGGTCGGGGCGCAGCTCCCCTCCTCTCCTCAAGCGGTGGCCGTCAAGCCGTGGGCGCCCATCGCTGGGCCGCCGTGCCCGAGCAGGTGGTGAGCGTCAGCTTCGTGCCGTTCGCCGTGCCCGACCCGACCGGGGCGAGGCAGCGTCCGCCGCTGGTGATCGTCGCCCGGGTGCCGAGCTGCCACTGCCGGCCGGCGCCTACGAGCTCACCCTCCAGGCGGCCGACGCCGGCGACGGCAAGGACTACGACCACGCCGACCGGGCCGCACCCACCCTCACCTGCGCCTGATCGCGACGGCCCGACCGCGGGCACGGGCCCTCTTCGCCTGCCCGCAGTCGAGTGACAATGACCCGCTCACCTGGAAGTCGACCAGGTGACGGCTCCTGTTCATCTTGGAGCCATCTCGCCTCCGGAGCATCGTTGATCATCTGCGCGACATCCGCGTATGCCAAAGGAGGATCACGGTGGGTTTCCGGCGTTCGGGACGGTCCGGTCGATGGAGAGGAGCCACCGCGGTGGCGGTGGGCGGCGCGCTGCTCGCCGGCTGCGCGGGCGGCTCCGACGGCGCGGGCGAGCCGTCGTCGACGGAGGCCGCGCCGCACGTCGAGTGCGCCGAGTCCGGACAGGTGCGCGGGTCGGGTTCGTCGGCCCAGCAGAACGCGATGGAGCGCTGGATCCATCAGTACCAGCTCGCCTGCAAGGGCGTTCAGGTCGCCTACGCCCCGCTCGGATCGGGGGCGGGCGTCGCCCAGTTCCAGCGCGGCGCCACCGCGTTCGGGGGCACGGACCAGGCGCTGAGCGCGGAGGACGTGGAGTTCACCAAGGACGTGTGCCCCGGGGGGCGGGCCGTCGACCTGCCCATGGCCGGGGGGCCCATCGCCATCGGCTACAACGTGCCGGGGGTCACCGGTCTCGTTCTGGACGCGCCGACCCTCGCCCGGATCTTCGACGCGCGGATCACCCGCTGGAACGACCCGTCGATCCAGCGCCTCAACCCCGATGCGGCGCTGCCGGACATTCCCGTGATCCCGCTGCACCGCGCGGACGACTCCGGCACCACCCAGAACCTCAACGCCTACCTCAAGGGCGCGGCCCGGAAGTCCTGGCCGTACCCGGCGGACAAGAAGTGGCAGGCCCAGGGCGGTCAGTCGGCCAGCGGCTCGGACGCCATCTCCCAGGCGGTGACACAGACCGACGGCGCGATCGGTTACTTCGAGCTGTCCTTCGCCGTGCAACGGAGGATCGGGACGGTCCGCATCGCCACGGGCGCGGCCGAGCCGGTCGCGCCGAGTCCCCGGAGCGCCTCGCTGGGCATCGCCGAGGCCGAGATCGCCGGCGAAGGCAAGGACCTCAGGCTGAAACTCGACTACCGGACCAAGGCCGAGGGCGCGTACCCGATCGTCCTCGTGACCTACGAGATCGTCTGCGACACGGGCAATCGGCCGGAGGTGCTGCCCGCGCTCAAGTCCTTCCTCACGTACACCGCGAGCGAGGAGGGCCAGGCCGAGCTGGGGGCGTACCACTACGCACCGCTGCCCGCGTCTGTGGCGACCGAGGTCCGCAAGGTCGTCGGCACGCTTTCCTGACCTCGCCCGGCGGGTTCGGTGGAGCCCGAGGACACTGACATACACATGCCATTACGCCTGATGGGGGCAGGCTGCCCGCGGGCTCACCGGCGCGCTCACCGCACTCGCGCCGGGCTCCTTCGACATCCACCACACGCGCAGGAGCCCACCCCAGGGTCGGCCACGACGACACGGCGCCGACCACCGACGGCAAGCCCCGTTCGACCATGCCCGACTACCTCGCCGCCTCCGACGAGCGGCTGTCGCGGATCGACCCGATCCCCGCCGGGCACCAGCTCACCGACGGCACGGGGACGCCCATCGCCTACCAGGTCGAGAACGAGTAGTACTACCAGGACGCGGACGACGGGCACGCGTACATCCGGCACCTGGTCGACAAGGCGCCGCAGGAGCGGGCATCGGATGCGGCTGTGCTCGTGGATGCGGCTGGTGCCGTAGGCCCGGCCGCAGTCGCCGGGGGCCACCTTGCGGCGTTCGAAGTGGCCGGGGAACTCCTCCCACTCCTGCTCGGTGGGGCTGCGGTATTCCCCGCTGGGCCGCAGGTCCCGGCGGCGGGCGATGAACGCGCGGTGCCCACCGAGTGGCCTCGGTACCGGCAGGCCGCCCCCCGGCCCTTGCCGGCTGCCCGGCCGCCGCCCTGCTGGTCGTGCCGTACCACCTTGGACCCCGAGCCCTGGCGCGCGGCGGGCTGGACCGTCCACCGGCTCGGACGCCCCGGCACGTAGAACCCGGCCTCACCGCTCCTCGGGGCCGGTGACCGCCCACCCCGGCACCGGAGGTCCGTGCCGTGAGCAGCGGGATCGCGCTCCGTCGAGCAGCAGACGCCTGCTTTCCGCACGCGCGGGGACGGTCTCGCGCTGGACGTTCAGGGCTGGGGCGGGGCCGGCTGCTTCCCGGGCCTGAGTGAATGGTCCCGGCGTTCGGTCAACCGGTGGCGGCCGTCCGCGGACGATGATGTGTCCGGGTGGGTCATGGTGTGGTCGGGGCTGTAGGGGACGTGTGGTGTCGTGCGCGGGTGACGACGAGTGAGACGTTCTGTCCGCCGAAGCCGAAGGAGTTGCTGAGCACGGCCTCCTGGGGAGCGTCTCGTCGCTCTGCGACGACGTCGAGATCGATGTCGGGACCGACGCCGGCCGTGGTGAGGTTGCGGGTGGGCGGGATGACGCCGTGTTCCACGCTGAGGACGGCGATGAGCGCCTCGATCGCACCGGCCGCGCCGAAGAGATGGCCGAGTGCCGCCTTGGGGGCTGTCACGGTGGCGCGGCCGAACACCTTCCTGATCGCGTGTGCCTCGGCGGTGTCGCCGACCGGAGTGCCGGTGGCGTGGGCGTTGACGTGGCTGATCCGCTCGGGAGCCAGACCGGCTTGCGCGAGGGCCTTTCGCATGGCGGAGACCTGACCGGAGCCGTCGGGAGAGGGTGCCGTGATGTGGTGGGCGTCGGCGGCGATGCCGGCGCCCGCGAGGACCGCGTGGATGTGCGCGCCTCGGGCGCGGGCGTGTTCGGCGCTTTCGAGCACCACGACAGCGGCGCCTTCGCTGAGGACGAATCCGCTGCGGTCCGCGGCGAACGGCCGGGACGCCGAGGCGGGTTCGGCGGTGTGCCGCGACAGTGCTTGTGCCTGGACGAACCCGGCGACGGTGATCGGGGTGATCGCGGCCTCGGTTCCGCCCGCGATGACCACGTCCGCCTCGCCGGCGCGGATGAGTCTGGCCCCCAGAGCGATCGCCTCGGCACCGGAGGAGCACGCCGAGACGGGCGTGTAGACCCCGGCCCGTGCACCGTATTCGATGCTGATCAGTGCCGCCGCCGCGTTGGGCATGAGCATCGGGACCGTGCGTGGCGAGACGCGCCGGGTCCCGGCGGTCTCCAGTACGTCGTCTTCTTTCAGCAGCGTCCGTACGCCGCCGATGCCCGTGCCGATCGCTGATGCGAGCCGGTCCGGGGCCACGTCCGGGGCGCCCGCATCGGTCCAGGCCTCGGCCGCCGCGGCGAAGGCCGCCTGCTGCGAGCGGTCGAGCCGCCTGGCCTGCACCGGCATCAGCAGCTCGGCGGGGTCGACCGCCATCGTCCCCGCGACGGTGCCGGGAAGGCCGACGTCCTCGTGGCCGCGCAGGACGCCGCCGCGGATGCCCGACTCGCCGGCGAGCAAGGCCTCCCACGTGGACGCCACGTCTCCACCGAGTGGCGTGATCGCGCCGAGTCCGGTCACGACGACTTCAGTGCGGTGCATGTCCTTCCACCTTTCTTGTATGCGATACAAGTGAACGGCCTTGTTGTATCACATACAATTCCGGTGTGGAGAAGAAGCGAACCGAAGCTCGGTCGACGTCGATTCGGTCGCGTGACCGTGGTCGCGCGACGAGACGCCGGCTGATCGAGACCACTGCCCGGCTCTGCAAGGAGCGGCCCGGCGCCGAGCTGAGCGTCGCGGAGATCGCGAACGCGGCAGACGTCTTCCCCAATCAGGTCACCTACTACTTCGGATCCAAGGACTCCCTGCTCGTCCACGCCGCCTTTCTCGGCTTGTTGCACGACGCCCGACGGATCGAGCGCATCGGTCGCCAAGCCCCCGACGCGGCGACCTTTCGGCGCAACATCGCCCGCGCCGTACTGGCCATGCCCTCACTCCCGTCCGTCGCACGAGCACTCGCCGCCGCGATCTCCAGGCCCGAACTCGCCCCCGTGGTCGACCGGCACCTCCAGTTGCTGTTCCGGCAGTCCGAGCGCTTCGTGAACCAGCTCGTCGACGGTCGCGGCTGGAGGACCCGTCGACCACTCGACGTGGAGGCCAGGACGTTCTGGAGCACCGCGCTCGGCGCAGTGCTGCTCGTCCGCGCCGGGGCGCACGGCACGGTCGCCGACCTCGACCTCGCCGGAGCATTGACCATCCACGACGAACCCGAGGACACCCAGAAGCCATGACGTCGGTGACGCTGCTGCAGGCTCGCGCGGCCGGGGGGTTCCCATTGCGGTGTGGTCGATGGCGGTCGTAGTGGATGTTCCAGACCGGAAGGGCTTCGGCGCGCAGGTCTGCTGAGGTCCGCACACGGGCGTGGAGGAACTCTTCGGAGAGGATCCGGTTGCGCCTCTCGGCTCGGCCGGACGCCCGGTTCCTGCTTCCCCGCTCGCACGGGGATGGGCCGAGTGAGGAGAGGACGACGGCGGCGAGGGTCTGAAGGCTGGTCAGACCGTCCTGCCGGACGGCGTCGGGCCCGGCCGTCAGGTGTTCGCCCTGGCGCTGGGTGAGCATGACCGCGAAGGACCGGACGTGCCGGGTGGGGGAATCGAGCTCGGGACAGCGGGTACGGCCGGTCTTGAGCGGGAGTCGTTCAGGCTCGGTGAGGGACTTCGGCCGGTTGGGGATCCATCCGGTCACCGTCCGGGCCGACGGCGGCCGGGCGGTCGCCGATCGCGGTGAGGCGCGCTTCTTGTGCAGGTGGGCACGGGCACACCGGTAGCTGCCTTTGCAGCCGGGCGGCTGTGGTTGACGCCGGCCGTGGTCGGCTTCGTGCCCGCCGGCCGGGCCGGTGCCCGCCTGGCTCGCGTCTGCGGTGTGTCCGTGAGCCGCAGCAGGGTGCTGCGGCTGGTCGAAGTGCTGCCGGACCCGGAAGTGCAGGCTGCGCGGGTGGCCGGTGTCGAGGAGTGCGCGACCCGCAAAGGGTGTCACTACGGGACGGTCCTGGTCGCTGTCGAAAGCCGGTGTCCAGCCGGCCTGCTGCCCGCACTCGATCGGGTTTCTCGCCGGTGCGAGCAGGGGCTCGGTCCACGAGACAGCGTCGTCGGACTGCGGGCGAACCGTCGGAGCGCGCATGTCCATCACGTGGAACCGTCACTCCTCGTTCGCACTCTGCTTATGAGACAGCAGAGCATCGTGAACGGAGGCCGCCATGAACCGGCGCGCACTGCTTGCAGCGGGTACCGGCTATGCGGCGGCGGTCGCCGGGGCGGTGAGCTGGGGAAGCGGTCGGGCGAGGACCGTGCCCGGCGGCGGGTTCGCCCCTGCTGCCGGCGGGCAGCGGCCCCTGGGTTCCGCGTCGGCAGCGGTCGGCAGCCAGGCGGTCGCGCCCCGCGCCGCTGACTGGTCCGCGCTCGGCAGGGGTCTTCAGGGCGGTCTGATACGTCCGGGCGATGCCGACTACGCCACCGCCCGTCAGCTGTACAACACCCGCTTCGACGCTCTGCGTCCCGCCGCCGTCGTCTACGTGGCCGCCGCCGCGGACATCGCCGAGTGCCTGGCCTTCGCGCGCCGCCACGGTGTCCCCGTCGCCATCCGCAACGGCGGCCACTCCTATGCCGGTTGGTCCAGTGGCAACGGACGCCTGGTCATCGACGTCTCTGCGCTGAAGTCCATCCGCAGCGGCTCCGGCAGCGCCGTCATCGGGGCCGGCGCCAAGCTCATCGACGTCTACACCCAGCTCGGCGCACGAGGCGTCACCATCCCCGGCGGCTCCTGTCCCACGGTCGGCGTCTCCGGCCTGACGCTCGGGGGCGGCCACGGTGTGGTCTCGCGCGCCTACGGCCTCACCTCCGACAACCTCACCGGTGCCCGCATCGTCACCGCCGACGGCAGGACCCTCGAGGTGTCCAAGGACCGGGAGAGCGACCTGTTCTGGGCGCTGCGCGGCGCGGGAAACGGAAACTTCGGCGTCGTCACCGAACTCCGCTTCCGCACCCACAAGGCCGCCGACGGCGTCACCGCGTACATGACCTGGCCCTGGTCCAAGGCCGCTGCCGTGCTCCGCTCCTGGCAGGAGTGGGGTCCCGCCCAGCCCGACGAGATCTGGTCGGCGCTGCACCTGTCCGCCGTCGCCGGCCGGACTCCCACCGTCTCCATCAGCTGCTTCTCGCTCGGCACGTACGGCGCTCTGCAAAACGCCGTCGACCGGCTGGCGGACCGCGCAGGCGGCCCCGGCGCGGCCTCCCACATCACCATGCGGCGGCGCGGCTACCTCGACACCATGCGGATGTACGCGGGCTGCGCGACGCATTCCACCACCCAGTGCCATCTGCCCGGCACGACCCCGGGGCGGCAGCCCACCGGCGTGCTCCAGCGGGAGACGTACGCGGCACGCTCGGACTTCTTCAACCGCTCGCTGAGTACCGCCGGCATCCGGTCGCTGCTCGACCAGGTCGAACGCCACGGGCGCAGCGGCGGCGGCGGCGCCGTATCCGTCGCGCTCACCGCCTTGGGCGGGGCCGTCAACCGCGTCTCCCCGCAGGCGACCGCCTTCGTACACCGCAACTCGCGCTTCCTGGCGCAGTACACCGCATCCTGGCCCGCCGGTCGTACCGCCGGGGCGGCGACGGCCTGGCTGGACGGCACGCACACCGCGATGCGCCGGTACGCCTCGGGTGCGGCGTACCAGAACTACACGGACGCGAGTCTGAGCAACTGGCGCTCCGCGTACTACGGCTCGGCCGCTCACCGGCTGGCTGAGCTGAAGAGGCGTTACGACCCGGGCAGGGTCTTCGACTTTCCGCAGGCTCTGTGAGCCGACGCGGGGTGCCGTCACGCGGCGGCGCCCCGGACTGCCGGTGCCGGATGCGCGGTGGGCGCTGCCCTCGCACGCGGGGCCTGCGGTTTTCCCGGAGAAAGTACGGGCGTGGGGACGGGGCCGCCGAGGCGGCGAGGCCCTCCTCGGAAGGAGGACTGCTCCCCGCGCCTGGGGGATGACCCCACCGCTCCCCTCCAGGAGGCACAGGTGCTCGACCTGTCGGCGGCGGAGGCCCGCGCGTGGGCGATGTCCGGCGCCCACCTGAGGAACACGCCCGGCCCGGACCCGCACAAGGCGGCCGCCCCGGCCGGCGACCTTCTCTCCGACGCGTGGAGCACCAGCGCCCGGTCTCTCCCGCCCCCGCGCACTGCCGAACCGGCCCCGGCCAGGGACTTCCTCAGCCGGGAGTTCCCCTCCGGCCCGGCGCCCCGGCAGCTCGGCGCAAGATCCACGGGCGAGCTCGGCCCGAGGGGACGAACGGCTGGGGTTCGACCCTGCGAGAGCGCACTGCTTCAGGCCGTCCCCCGACGCGGCGGGGGCGGGCTCACTGTTGCACCGGCCCGGCCGCGAGAGCGTCCAGCTGCTCCTTCGACGACGAGAGCCGGCCGGCTCGCACGTCTTCGACCACCGTGCGCACCCACTCCAGCTCCGCGGCCGTCATCGCCCGCAGGTACTCGGTCTCCAGGCGGGTGATGCGCGGCAGCCCCTGCTCCGCCTCTGCGGCCATGGCCGTTTCCAGTCCGTCGAGCTGCGCCGCGAGGGCGTCGGCCCGCCGCTGCAGCACGTCCCCCGTCTCTTCGGGCGTGAGCAGCAGCAGATTGGAGAGGGCGGCCGGGAACTCCGGGAACTCCTGCTTGGGTGCGCAGAGCATCTCCTCCAGCCAGGCGCGGGCGGTCTCACGCCCCGCGTCGGTGACTTCGTACACGGTCCGCTCGGGGTACTGCTGGTCGCGCCCGGTCTCGCGGACCGCGATCAGTCCGTCGCCATGGAGTCTTTCGATCGTGCGGTAGAGGCTCGCACGCTGCCTGACGTTGACGACCTGCTCCTTGCCCCAGTCCTTGACCAGTCGCTGGATGCCGTACGGGTGCAGCGGCTTGTAGTGCAGCAGAGCCAGGACGGTCAGGGCGAGGGGGGAGCTGCGGGGAGCGGATGCGGTCATGGACCTGATTTTAGCCCCGGAATGACTAGTTGACGCGATACTAGTTTCAGTGCAACTATCGAATGGTCGACACGACACGGCCCCGAGAGGAACCACCGAGATGTCCCTCACCGAGCGCATCCACTCCGACCACGACCTCGTCAAGCACCTCGGCAACTGGACCGAGGCCGGCCACTTCGAGATCAAGACCCGCCACGGCACCGCAGTCCTCGACCTCCGCTCTCCCGACCTTCCCGACGACATCGAGATCCACCTCGACATGGACCGGGCCATGGTCAAACTGCTCGTCGACGACACCACCGCCATCGACCACCGGAACCTGAGGTGGACCGCCCGCGGCAAGATCAAGGACTCCCGGTCCTCGTCCACCCACTCCACGACGGCCGGCCGCCGTGTCCGTCTGTCCGGCTCTGCGACGAACAGCGAAATCCGCATCCACCGCGGTGGCATCGCGATCCTGTCGGCGATGTTCTCCCGTGCGTACCTCCAGGACGTGCGCCGCGCACACCGAAACGGCGGCGTACCGACGATCGACGACCCGAGGAGGAACCAGTCATGACCCGCATCGGCAAAACCCGCACCGCGCTCGTCATCGGTGGCGGTATCGCAGGCCCGGTCGCCGCGATGGCCCTCCGCCAGGCAGGCATCGAGGCCGCCGTCTACGAGGCGTACGACTCCACCGCCGATGGGGCCGGAGGCGGCATGACCATCGCTCCCAACGGCCAGAACGCCCTCGACGCGATCGGCGCGGGCGACCTCGTCCGCGCCATCGGCACCCCGGTCACCGCCATGGAACTGCAGAGCTGGACGGGCAAACACCTCGCACGGTTCGCCCCCCCCCCCCCCCTCCCCTCCCTGCAGTTCGTCTGGCGCGCTGATCTCTACCGGGCGATCTACGACGAGGCGGAGCGCCGCTCCGTCCCCATCCACCACGGCAAGCGGCTGACCGGCACGACGGAAACCGGCTCCGGCATCACCGCGCACTTCGCGGACGGTACGGAGGCCGGCGCCGATGTCCTCATCGGCGCCGACGGCATCCGCTCCACGGTCCGCTCCCTGATCGACCCGGCCGCAGCACAGCCGAACTACGCCGGCCTGGTCTGCTTCGGGGCACGGATGCACCAGTCGGGGCTGCCCTCCACCGACGGCGTCATGTACATGTGCTTCGGCAAGCGCGCGTTCTTCGGCTACCAGGTCTTCGAAGACTCCTCGGCGATGTGGTTCGTGAACCTGCCTCACCGCGCCCCGATGACGGTCTCCGAGGCCCAGGCGATCGGCGCGAACGAGTGGATGCGCATCCTGCAGAACGCCTTCGCCGACGACCGCACCCCTGCCCTCGAGATGATCAGCCGCACCAAGGCCGACGAGCTCCTCATCACCGGCCCGATGGAGAACATGCCGGGGGTCGCGAACTGGACCCACGGCCGCATGACCCTGATCGGCGACGCGGCCCACGCCGCCTCGTCCAGCTCCGGACAGGGTGCCTCCATCGCCACCGAAAGCGCCGTCGAACTGGCACGCTGCCTGCGGGACTTGCCCTACGACCAGGCTTTCGCGGCGTACGAACAACTACGCCGCCCCCGCGTCGAACGCATCATCAAGCTCGGCGCCCGCACGAACAGCAACAAGACCGCGGGCCCGGTCGGCCGCGTACTGCGCGACCTCGTGATGCCGGCCGCCATGAAGCTGGTCAACCCGGAGAAGACGGCCTGGCAGTTCGACCACCACATCGACTGGGAGGCGACGGCAGCCCCGCGCACATGAACTCCAGCCCACCCGCACGGCCGACGCGGTCGAGCGGCTGTGGATCGTGGACGGCACCCTCATCCCGGTCCGCGACCGCAAGACCGGCGCCTCCTCACGCAACTACCGGTTCTCGGCGAACGTGCAGGTCATCATCGATGCCGACACCAAGCTGGTCATCGCCGGGGCCCGGCCGGTACCCGGCACCACCGCGGACGCGAAGGCCTGGCGGGACTCCGGCCTGGCCGCCGTCTGCGAGGGCGTGACGGTGCCGGCCGACCACGCCTCCATCGACACCGGGCTCGTCGTCCCGCACCGCAGACGCCCCGGCCGAGCCCTGTTGCCCGGCGAGGAAGAGGACAACGCCGAACACCGCAAGGTCCGGGCCCGGGTCGAGCACGCCTTCGCCCGCATGAAGCACTACAAGATCCTGCGCGACCGCCGCCAGCGCGGCAACGGCCTCCATCACGCGGTCCAGGCCGTCGCCCACATGCACAACCCCGCCCTGGCGGCGTGACCGGACCAGCCCCGAAACCGGCCCCGACCTGCCCGGACGCAACCTTCTGCAACACGCTTTACTGATCTTTTCGTAAGTT
>NZ_MWIG01000180.1:0-7604 GCF_002156145.1 Streptomyces sp. NRRL B-24572
GTCGAGTACTACTCCAAGGCCGACAGCTCCAACCCGAAGATCATCGACCACATCAAGTCGATGACCGACATCTCCGGCCGCAAGGTCACCTTCGAGTACTCCGACAAGGGCCTGCTCACCAAGATCACCGACGGCGCCGGCTCCACCCAGCCGAAGGTCTTCGCCTTCGAGTACGACGCCACCCAGGGCAACAAGAACGTCAAGCTCGTCAAGGCGACCGACCCGCGCGGGAACGCCACGCAGCTGGCGTACAACTACCCGCAGACCGGTGACGACCCGAAGTACCACTGGTGGACCAAGACGATCACCGACCGTCTCCAGGGCACCACGGGCTTCACGTACGCGGTGGACTCGGGCAATCCCAAGTTCACGGCCACCAAGGTCACCGACGCCGAGTCCCGCTCCTCCGACTACGTCACCGACGACTTCGGCCGTGCCGTCCGGTCGACGAACGCCAAGTCGCAGTCGATGAAGCTGTCGTGGGACGCGGACAACAACGTCACGTACACGGAGGAGGCCAACGGCGCCAAGACCGCGTACTGCTACGACCAGAAGACGGGCTTCCCGCTCTGGAAGCGCGACGCGGAGAGCAACAAGGCGGGCGTGCCGGCCCAGAGCGAGTGCGCCCCGGGTGTCTACCCGGCGAACTCCTCGCAGTACGCGTACCAGACGCGTGCCGACGGCTACTCGGCCGACCTCTTCACCAAGACCTCTCCGGAGGGCCGGAAGTGGCAGTTCGGCTACGACGCCTTCGGCAACCTGAAGACGGTCACCGACCCCAAGGGCGTCGCCACCGCGACGGCGGGTGACTACACCACGTCGTACGAGTACGACACGTACGGCCAGCTGATCCGGGCCGTCGACGCCAACGGCAACGCGGACACCAACAGCGGCTTCGGGCCCACGGGCTTCCCGACGACGATGACGGACGCGCTGAACAACTCGTCGACGTTCGTCTACGACGAGCGCGGTCAGGTCACGCAGGTCACCGACGCCCTCGGCAAGAAGACCACGCAGACGTACGACGTCTACGGCCGTCCGCTGGTCAAGACCGAGCCGAAGGACCAGGCCGCCGGTGATCTGATCACCGCTCCGGCCCCGGTGTACGACGCCAACGACAACGTCACCACGTCGACGGCGCCCAACGGCGCGGTGTCGACCGCCGTCTACGACGCGGCCGACCAGATGACCTCGGCGACCGAGCCGAAGTACACGCCGACGTCGGACGAGCGGAAGACGACGTACACCTACGACAAGGTCGGCAACCTCCTGACGACGACCGAGCCGAAGGGCACGCTGACCACGGCGGACGCGTCGGACTTCGTCACGACCAACTACTACAACGAGATCTACCAGCTCACCTCCGTCGTCAACGCGAACGGCGACAAGGTCAGCTACGAGTACGACGACGTCGGCAACACGATCAAGGTCGTCGACCCGAAGAAGAACAACACCGCCGACACGACCGACTACACCAGTCTGTCGGCGTACGACCTGAACCACCGTGCCACCTCGGTCACGGACGCCGCCGGCAAGACCACCAGGAAGGCCTACGACAAGGACAACCTGGTCGTCTCCACGACGGACGCCGAGAACAACACCACGCTCGTCAGCTACGACGAGCGCGGCAAGCAGACGGAGGTCAAGGTCCCGCGCAGCGGCACCTCGCCGATCGTCTACCGCACGACCCGGTACGAGTACGACCAGGTCGGCAACACCACCAAGGTGATCACCCCGCGCGCCGTCGAGGCGGGCACGACCACGGCGTTCACCTCCCGCACCGAGTACGACGCGCTGAACCGGCCGAAGCGCCGGTACCAGCCGTACGACCCGGCCGACGCCCGCTACAACGACCCGAACGTCTACACCGAGACCGAGTACGACGCCGTGGGCCGGGTCGCGAAGACCTCGATGCCGCCCTCGGAGGGGCAGACGGTCCGCAACGTCGCCAAGGTCGACTACTTCGACAACGGCTGGACGAAGAGCTCCACGGACCCGTGGTCCATCTCGACCACCTACGACTACAACGCCCTGGGCCAGCAGACGGCCAGGACGCTGACGTCGGCGGGCGGCTCGTCCAACCGCACGATGACGTGGTCGTTCTACCCGGACGGCAAGGTCAAGTCCCGTTCCGACGACGGTGTTCCGGTCGGCAAGTCCGTCGTCCTGGTGGACAACTCCGACACCCAGGCGATCACCGCCACGGGCACCTGGGCCACCGGTGACATCACCGGGCAGCAGGGATACGACCACCGCACCCACGCCGCCGGCGCGGGCACGGACGCCTTCACGTGGTCCCTCGACATCCCGAAGGACGGCACGTACACCGCGTACGTGATGTACCCGAAGGTGACCGGGGCCGCCACGACCGCCAAGTACACGCTCACCCACGGCACGACCACCGAACCGGCGGTCACCAAGGACCAGAACGCCGGCACCGGCACCTGGGTCAGTCTCGGCAGCTACGCCCTCAAGCAGGGCGAGGACACCAAGCTGAAGCTGGACCAGAACAGCGGCGGCACCGTCGTCGCCGACGGGGTCAAGCTGGTCCGTGACAACTCCGCGGAGACCGACAACGAGAAGCGGACCTTCACCTACTCCTACGACGTCAACGGCAACCTGACGACCATCGGCGACAGCTCGCCGGGGACGAAGGTCGACGCGTACGCCATCACCTACACGGGCCTCAACCAGGTCCAGAAGGTGACGGAGTCGCTGGCGGGCGTGGAGAAGAAGGCGACGTCGTACACGTACGACGCCAACGGCCAGTCCGAGACGGTCAGCCACCCGAGCCAGTTCTCCAAGTACACCTACGACCTGCGCGAGAAGGTCAAGTCGGTGTCCGTCGGCAAGTCCGCGACGGACAGCGACCCCAAGGTCACCTCGTACACGTACACCGACCGCGGCCAGAAGCTGAAGGAGACCAAG
Organism: Streptomyces sp. NRRL B-24572; assembly: GCF_002156145.1. Taxonomy (NCBI): domain Bacteria; kingdom Bacillati; phylum Actinomycetota; class Actinomycetes; order Kitasatosporales; family Streptomycetaceae; genus Streptomyces; species Streptomyces sp. NRRL B-24572. The sequence goes on from NZ_MWIG01000180.1 coordinate 2,929, forward strand.
GACAACGGCAACACCGTCGACTACACCTACTACCTCGACGCGGCGCTGAAGTCGACGACGGAGAAGAAGGCGGACGGCACCACGCTCGTCGCCTCCCACACGTACTCCTACGACGCCAACGGCAACAAGTCGCAGGACGTCGCGAGGAAGATGAACGCCGACAACCGTGCGGCGTACCTCGACTCCACGACCGACCTGACCTACGACCCGGCCGACCGGCTCGCCAAGTCCGTGAAGACGGGCAACGGCGCCGCGACGGAGACGTACGTCCACGACGACAACGCCAACGTCGTCAGCCAGACCGTCAAGGGCGCGACCACCACGTTCCAGTACGACCGGAACAGGCTGCTGAGCACCTCGACGGGAGGCGTCGGCGCGAGCTACGCCTACGACCCGTTCGGCCGTCAGCAGTCGGTCAGCTCGGGCGGCAAGGTCATCGAGCGGAGCGTGTACGACGGCTTCGACCACGTCGTGGAGTCCCAGAAGCTGGACGCCGGCGGCGCGATGAAGTCGACGACGTACACCTTCGACCCGCTGGACCGCACCGCGTCGAAGACGGCGGACGGCAAGACCACCGACTTCGAGTACCTCGGCCTGTCCGGTGAGGTCCTCGACGAGAAGGTCGCCGGCGCGCTGACGAAGTCGTTCCAGTACAGCCCGTGGGGCGAGCGCCTCTCGCAGACCAAGCACAACGCGGACGGCACGACCGAGGACGGCTACTACGGCTACAACAGCCACACCGACGTCGAGACGCTGACCGACAAGAACGGCGACACCAAGGCCACCTACGGCTACACCGCCTACGGCAACAACGACGCCACCGAGTTCACCGGCATCGACAAGCCCGACGCGGCCGACCCCACCAAGGAGGAGTACAACCCCTACCGGTACAACGCCAAGCGCTGGGACGCCCAGTCCGGCACGTACGACATGGGCTTCCGCGACTACAACCCGGGCCTCAACCGCTTCACCACCCGGGACATGTACAACGGCGCCCTCGCCGACATGAAGCTCGGCGCCGACCCGTACACCAACAACCGGTACGCCTTCGGCGGCGGCAACCCCACCAGCCTCGTCGAGCTGGACGGCCACTTCCTCTTCGCGATCCCGGCCATCTACTGGGCGGGGGCGGCGCTCGTCACCGCCCTGTACGCGGCGACGCCGCAGGGCCAGCAGAACCTTCGGGACGCGGGGACGGCCCTGGGCAGCATGCTGATGCCGTCCCCGGACGTCGACTCCGACGACGACGACTCGTCCAGCAACGAACCGCGACCGAGTCCCACCCCGCAGCCGTCGCCGGGCCCCCAGCCCCGGCCCGCGCCGCGGACCACGGACACCAACAACCCGACGTGCGACCCGATGCCGCTGATCGACGGCGGACGGGTCTACGGCGGTCTGGAGGAGTACACCGACCACCAGGGCAACAAGGGCTGCCGGGCGACCGGTGCCTGGGCGTTCCTCACCAAGGCCGACCGCAGGTCGCGCACCGGTGCCGGCGGTCTGCCCAAGTGCCCCGAGTGCGAGCCCTCCGTCCAGCCGGACGGCATGGGTGAGATCGCGGCCGGCGGCGGAAACCCGCAGGCAGGGCACCTGATAGGTTACTGGGGCAAGGGCACCGGAGGGGACATCCGGAACCTGGTCGCACTGCACGGCAGGGCGAACGCCAGGATGGCCAGCAAGGTGGAAGCCTTCGGCTGGAAGCACCTGACCGGTGACAACAAACTGTTCATGTCGGTCGTGCCCATCTACGGTGACCCGCACTCGGCCGTTCCCACGCTCGTCCAGGTGGGCATGACCGCGTACGGACCCCAGGGGGACATCGTGGAGCAGTACTCCTGCACGGCGATCAACTCCAGCACCGGCATCGGCTCGACCTGCTAGAAGGGGCTTAGAGGTGGCAACGCTTTCGGACATACGGGCCCTGTTGGGCGAACCCCGGTTCAACTGGTCGGACCCGGCGCCGTGGACGGCGCTCGAGCAGGAGCTCGGCGTCGAATTCCCCGCGGACTTCCACGAGATCGTGGATGCCTACGGTTCGATCTCGATCAACGGGCAGCTGTATCTGAAGCACCCCGCCGGTCATCTTCTGCACGATCTGGGAACAATGATCAAGCAGGACCTCGAGTTCTGGCGCGAGGAGGACATGGCCGAGTTCCTGCCGAGTCGGGCAGGGGCGGGCCCCGGTGAACTGCTGCCGGTGGCGACGGCCACGACGGGGGAGATGGTCTTCCTCCGCGTCCCCGACGAGCCCTCTTCGCCCTGGCGCGTCCTGGTCCAGGAGATGGACAGTCCGTCATGGACTCTCTACGAGATGACGTTCGGCGAGTGGCTGCTCGCCTATCTCAAGGGGAGGGACGTGACGTTGTGCGCCCGCGACCGTGCGCCTGACGGACCGTCCTACGAGTTCCTTCCCTGATCCCGCACGGGATCGACGGAGCCCCGCCACCGAGTGGCGGGGCTCCTGTCGTTTCCGGTTCGGCCGCAGGCCGGGGAGTGCTACTCGCCGGTCATCGACCGGCGATGCCAGGGCATGGAGATCCTTCGGGAACGGCTCCGCCTATGGCCCCCCTCGCCATCGGCTATTGGAATCCGCGTCAAGCGATCGCATAGCTTTCCGTCATCACCGCAAGGCGCGAGCGAGACCTTTCCGGTTCTCGCGGATCTCTTCGCAGATCGCCCGGACACCGCATTCGCCGACTGCCGCCACGGCCCTCACCGTAAGGAAATGGAAATGAGCTCGGACATCGCAGGCGTCAGGATCCCGGACAGCCGGATCGCCAAGGAGGCCACCGACCTCATCCGCGAGGTCACCGACGACCTGATCTACCACCATTCGCGCCGCGTCTACGTGTGGGGCGCGCTCCAGGGGCAGAACCGCGGCCTCGCCTTCGACGCGGAACTGCTCTACGTCTCGGCCATGTTCCACGACCTCGGGCTGACCGAGCCGTACCGGGACAACGACCAGCGGTTCGAGATCGACGGCGCGGACGAGGCGCGCGCGTTCCTGATCGGCCACGGCGTCGACGAGGACCGGGCCCGTATCGCCTGGGAGGCGATCGCCCTGCACACCACCCCGGAGATCCCCTCCCGGATGGCCCCCGAGATCGCCCTGGTGACCGCCGGCGTCGAGCTCGACGTCCTCGGCATCGGCTATCACGACGTGTCCGACGAGGTCCGCGCGGCCGTGGTGGCCGCCCACCCGCGGCCCGACTTCAAGCGGCGGATCCTCCAGGCCTTCAACGACGGCATCACCCGCCGTCCGGCCACGACCTTCGGCAACGTCAAGGCCGACGTCCTGGCGAGGTTCACCGAGGGCTATGTGCGGCCGGACTTCGTCGAGGTCATCGAGAACTCCGACTGGGCCGCGTAGGAGAGGACCGCGTAGGAGAGGACCGTGTAGGAGAGGACCGCGCAGACGTCGCCGATCCGCCGATCGACACGGCCCTCGGCGTACTCATTCACTCGACGGCCGTTCTCCCCCCGAATCTCCCCCGAAGAAGATGATCAAGCTCGTACACTTCTCGGCGGTCCCGGTCGTCCCCGGGCCGTCGGGGCAGGCATGGACCACGCCGAACGGCGCGCCATGCGAGGAGCCGGAGACAGGGGGCCGGCGACGTGATGCAACTGGCATGGCTGCAGACCTTCATGGCGGTCTACCACACGGGGTCCTTCACCAAGGCGGCGCGCGAACTCGGCGTGACCAGCCGACGGTGACCCAGCAGATCAGAAGCATGGAGCTGGAGATCGGGCACCGGCTCTTCGAACGCACCACGCGGGGAACGGTTCCCACCCCCCGCGCGACGATCCTCGCCCAGGACGTGCGGGAGTCGATGATCTCGCTCAACGCGGCGATCGACCGGCACTTCACGCCCGTCGACCAGAACCGCCCGCTGCGGCTCGGGACGACCGCGGAACTCGCCGCGAGCAGGGTGGTGCCGCCGCTCGCGCGGCTGGTGGCTGAAGGGACGGACGTACGGGTGCTGACCGGGGTCAGTCACGAGCTGCTGTCCCGGCTCGGCGAGGGCTTCCTGGACATGGTCATCTCCACCATGCGCCCCCGGCGGCGCGGGATCGAGGCGACGCCGTTGTGCGACGAGGAGCTGGTGCTCGTCGCCTCCCCGCGGCTGGCCGAGGAGGTGTTCCCCGACGGGCCCGGGACGGGGACCGGCCGGGAACTGGGCAAGGCCGTGCTGATCACGTACGCGGAGACGCTGCCGCTGGTACGGGAGTACTGGCGCGTCGTCTTCGACCGCGACCCCGACATCCACATCGGGGCGGTCGTCCCCGACCTCCGGGCCATCCTGGCGGCGGTCGCGGCCGGTGCCGGGATCTCCGTGCTGCCCCGCTGCCTGTGCGAGGAGGCCCTTGCGGAGGGTGCGGTCGTCCCCCTGGTCCGGCCGGAGGTCCCGCCCATCAACACCCTGTACCTGGCCGTGCGCAACGGGGCCCTCCAGGACTACCGGCTCTCCCGGATCCACAGCGAGCTGTTGCGCACGGCGCAGCACTGGACCTGACTCCGGGTGCCGGGTGCGGGTGCCTCAGAGCTTCTCCAGCCGTCCACGGGCCGCTTCCACGGAGCGGCCGCGGCGCAGCTCCCGTCCCCAGGGGTCGTCGGTCTCCAGGCGCTCGTCGATGGTGCCGAGCGTCCAGCGCCGCGGCCGCTCCGTGGAAGCGGC
>NZ_MWIG01000181.1:0-19927 GCF_002156145.1 Streptomyces sp. NRRL B-24572
CGTCCCCGCGCAGGTCAGCGCGGGGACGAGTCACCGACCCGCAACGAGTCGACTCGACATCACCGCCCCACCCGTACCTGCCCTGACCAGCAGCGGGACGAGTGGGACGAGTCCCCACCGCCCACAGCCGCCCATGCCACGGCGGCCACACCCTTCCCCACCTGGAGACCCCCGCCTTGCACTTCCCTGCCCCAAGCACCCCGGCAGCGATACGCAGCATCCGCGCCCGCATCGCGCGGCTCACCTCGGCCGCCGAGGACCAGTCCCTCAAACAGAACGACGGTCCTGACGACGCTCGCCGAGCAATCGCACCCGATGGGGGGCGCCGTGTGAACCGCGCAGGACGCTTCATCCTCGTCCTCGGCCTGGTGGCCGTCGTCCTCATGGCCTTCCGGGTCTCGTGGAACGCCCTGTCCGACGTGGCCCGCGCCATCGGCGCCGACCCGACCGCCGCCCTGCTCTACCCGATCGTGGTCGACGGGCTGATGGCCCTCGCGCTGATCGCCACGCTCGTGCTGACCGGTGACGACCGGACGTTCGCCCTGAAGATCCTGGCGGCCTACACGATCGCCAGCCTCCTGCTGAACTACGTGCACGGCCTCGTACCAGCCCTGCACACCGACTCGATCCAGTGGGGCCGACTGACCGACCTGGACTACGCGAACTGGGCCCTCGTACTGCTGGCAACCTCACTCCCAGTCGGGTCGATCTACTTCGGGTCGGACCTCGTGGCCAAGGTGCTGCACCACAACACCAAGTCGGCCGACTCCCCGGAAACGACCGCTGCCCAGTCGGCCGGCGACCAGGCCCCACGGTCGACGCCTGACCGGCCCGAATCGGCCTCCGACCAGCTGACCGAGTCGGCCCCCACGAAGGTCACCGAGGCACCTGCCACGGGGCCGACCGAGGGAGCCGAAGCAGCTCCCGTCACCCGACCGCCTCTGCCGACCACGGTGGCGGAGTCGACCGGAGCCGGCCCGCGTCGGGCGACCGGTCGGGTCCCCGATGCCGCCAAGTCGACCGCCAACCGCACCCGCACACCCGGCGAAGTCCTCGACAGGGCCCGACTCCTGACCGCCGACTGGAGCGACGACCACCTGACCGCCGAACGTCTGCGCCGCGAACTACGGATCGGCCTGCCCCGGGCCCGCGCCTTGCGCGACCAGCTTCAAGCCGAGCGCACCGGCCAGGCCCAACCCGCCACGGACGACGGCTCCAAGGCCGGACCACTCGACGAACTGAACGAAGCCGCCTCCCCCGACGGCACCGGCTGACCCTCACCGCGCCCTGACCCGCCCTCCGGCGCATCCCGTGTCCCCGTGCAGACAAGCACGGGGACACGGTGGCCGCTCACGCCCAAGCACCCAGCACTCCGCGGAGAACCGATCCATGCACAACCCGAGCCGCGAGCTCCCCACTTCCCAGCAGCAGATGCCCACGACCCCTGCCCCGGGCGGAGCAAGGTATGGCGTTGGACCGTCCAAGGGCCGGTCCCACGCAGACGCCTCCGCCCCGGGGGTGGCGGAGGCGGGCCCCCGGCGCGAGGGCGCACCGGGGACAGGGGGCGTGCGTGCCGCCGACGAGGCCGCGCTGCACCGTGTCGCCCGCCGCCGCGCCCGTCAGGACGTGCAGCGCAAAGAGCGTGTCGACGTCCGCTACAGCACCGACGAGAAGCAGGCGATCCTCGCTGAAGCCCGCCGGCTCGGCCTGGCCGGCGCGCACCTCGTCGGCGCCATCGTCATGGGCCACCTGAACGGCGACCTCGCCCTGCCCGACCAGCGCACCCCGGTCGACGATCTGATCGACGAGCTGGCGGCCCTGCGTACGCAGGTCGCCAGGATCGGCACGAACGTGAACCAGATCGCCCACCGCCTCAACGCCGGTGGCGATCCACACCCTGTGGACACAGTCGTGCTCGCAGAGGCCGGACGAGTCCTGACGCTGGCCCGGCAGGCGGTTGCCGCGATCGACACCGCTGCGGATGTGGCCGCCACACAGCAGCGGGCGGCCTGATTGATCGCGAACATCGTCAAGCCCGGCCACAAGACCAGGGGCGTCCTCAACTACCTCTACGGGCCCGGCCGCGCCAACGAACACACCGACCCCCACCTCGTCGCCGCCTGGGACGGCTTCGCCCCCGACCCCGGCCGCGATCCCGACGCCACCCTCGCCCAGCTCGCCACCGTCCTCGACCTGCGGGTCAAGCAGGCCGGCCACAAGGCCCCGAAGAACCACGTCTGGCACTGCTCGATCCGCGCCGCACCCGAAGACCGCCACCTGACCGACGACGAGTGGGCCACCATCGCCCGCCGCGTGCTGAACGCCACCGGCATCGCCCCAGTCGGCGACCCCGACGCCTGCCGCTGGGTCGCCGTCCGCCACGCCGACGACCACATCCACATCGTCGCCACCAAGGTCCGAGGCGACCTCCGCCCACCGAGGAACTGGAACGACTTCCTGCGCGCCGACAAGGAACTCGTCGCCATCGAGAAGGAATACGGGCTCCGCCAGGTCCCGCGCGGCGACCGCACCGCCGCCAAGCGCCCCACCCGAGCCGAACAGGAGAAGGCCCAGCGCACCGGCCGCCCCACAACCGCCCGCGAACGCCTGCGCACCACCGCCCGCACCCTCCTCGCAGCAGCCACCACACCAGAGGAGTACTTCCGCCTCCTCGAAGGCTCCAGCGTGCTCGTGGACATCCGGCGATTCCCCTCCGGCGACATCCGCGGCTACAAGGTCGCCCTCGCCGGTGACACCAACAAGGACGGCGAGCCCGTCTGGTTCTCCGGCTCCACCCTCGCCCCCGACCTCTCCTACCCCAAGATCACCGAGCGCCTCACCGGCACCGACACCAGTCCAGCGGCACCGTCGGAGTCCCATGCCTGGCGTCGCCTCGCCGGGGCAACCGACCGGGTGCCCGAGCTCCTCGACCACTCCGAGGACGAGGCCGGACAGGCGCACATCGCCGTCCTCGCCGAAACCCTCGACGTCCTGCCCCTCGCCGCCCCTCCGGGCCTGCGGCCCGGACTCCTGCAGGCAGCCACCGCCTTCGAGCGGGCCAGCCGCTCCCGCATCCGCGCCCAGCACCAACAGGCTCAGGCCACACGCCGAGCGGTCAAGGCGATCCTGCGTGAACCCGCCCCGAAGGACGGAGTCCTCCTCACCGTCCTCCTCGACGCCGTTCTGCTGGCGGCAGTCGCCGCGCAGCACTGGCACCGCACCCACGGCCACAACCAACAGGCGGAGGCCGCACGACAGGCAGCCGAGCACCTCCGGGCCACGTACCAGGCCGCGGCAGCCGAGCCGCTGGCCGTGTTCCACCAGCGAGAAACCCAGCTGCCCGAGTGGCTTCGCCGCCAGCAGGCGGCCACCGTGCGCCGAACGCTCCCGGAACAGGCCGAACAGATCCTCGCCGAACCCGGCTGGCCCGCCCTCGCAGCCACCCTCGCCCAAGCCGGCGCCGCCGGCCACAATCCCGCCGCCCTCCTCACCGAAGCCACCGCCCAACGAGAACTCGACACCGCCACAAGCGTCAGTGAAGTCCTCATCTGGCGGCTCCACCGCCTCGCCGACCTGACCCAAAGCGCCACCAAGAGCGCCCCGACACCCCAGTCGGCTCCCTACCGCCCCGTCCGCACCGACCAGCAGCGCCGCACGCGCTGAACCCCATCCCGCCATCCGACAAGGAGCACACCCTGAAGATCCACCCCATCGCCAGCATGTTCCCGATGCTCAGCCAGGACGAGTTGCTCGACCTCGCCGACTCCATCAAGGCCGAAGGCCAGCACAGGCCGATCGTCCTCGACTCCGACGGCGTCCTCCTCGACGGCCGCAACCGCCTCGCCGCCTGCGAGATCGCCGGCGTCGAACCCCGCTTCACTACCTACACCGGCAACAACCCCACGGCGCTGATCCTCTCCAACAACGTGTTCCGCCGGCACATCAGCAAGGGCCAGCAGGCCATGATCACCGCCATGGCTTGTTCCGTTTCGGGACACTCCCTGCGGGACCTGGCCAAGCTCCACGGACTGAGCCGCAGTCGCCTCTCCGCCGCCAACGTCGTCCTCAAGTACTCCCGCGAGCTCGCCGAGCAGGTCCGTATCGGCGCCGTCAGCCTCGACAACGCCTACAACGCCGTCTCCGAGGGCAAGGCTCGGGCCGCCGCCCTCCAGGAGAAGTACGACCGCCTCCGCGAGCTCGCCCCCGACCTCGCCGAACAGGTCACCGAAAGCCAGATCACCCTCGATGACGCAGCAGCGGCGTTGCACGAGCGGCTGGAGACCGAACGGCTCCGGCAGTACGTGATCAATGCCGACTCCGTGCGCCTCGCCGATGGCGACACAACCCCGTCCCTGGCCGAGCTCGTCGAACGGGGAGACATCACCTGGCCCGAGGCACGCCAGCGTGCCGAGGAGTTCGCCGTCCATCGTCGGGACACCATCCAGCGATCCAGGCAAGCCCTCCATCTCATCGCCGAGAACTGGACCGCCATCCAGGACCTCGCAGCCCGCCCCAACACCCCCTACGCCCGAGACATCCTCGACGGCCTCGCATCCGAAACCCGCTCCCTCGCCCAGGCCCTGATGACCCTGGCTTGATACGACACACACTCCTTGGGGCCGACGTCGAACGCGCCGGCCCCAAGGGGCTTGCCTTCTCTGAACAGGGCGGATCTCAGGCGGTCTACCCGTCAGCGGCTACGGCGGTGACGGCCTCGCCCCCTCGCCCCTGAGCGGTGCTCGGGACCGTGCCCTGGAGACGGCGCGGGGCGGGTGGGCGAGTCGTGCGTCCGGAGGGAGTGCCAGATGCGTGCCTGGAGTTCTTTGATGCAGGCACCGCAGGCGTACATGGGTGCCTGGGCTCCGGCGACGGTAGCCGGACCGATCCACAGGACCCTGGTCTGCTGCTGTCCGCAGTAGAGCCAGCAGACGCCGTCGACCCAGTCGTTCCCGTCGTCGGTGGCCGGCGGGGTGGGCAAGCCACCGCGCGCGAAATCGGCGATGCCTGGGATCACCAGATGGTGCCGTAAGCCGGCCTCGGTAATCACCGGCTCACCTCTCCGGTCCGCTGTCCGCGTCAGACGAGACGGCGGGCAGCCGATTCGCGGTGGCGACGTCGTCGATCGGCGTCCACTCGTGCTCCAGGATCGAGTACGTGATCGAGTCCCGCCACGCTCCGTGGACGAAGACGTGGTCGCGGATGCGGCCGTCCTCGGTCATGCCCGCCCGCAGAAGGGTCCGCGCGGACGCCTCGTTGAGCGGTGAGCGGGCCGCCCAGATGCGGTGGAGGCCGAGCGTCTGGAAGCCGAGCGCGCACAGCAGGTGGACGGTCTCCGTGCCCAGGCCCTTGCCCCACTCGGCCGGGTGCAGGGCGAAGCCGATGGTGGCCGCCTGCTGAGGTTCGGTCGCCAGACGCGCGTAGCCGATCAGCCGGTGCTCGCCGCGCCGCGTGATGGCGAGGCAGTACTCGGTCCTCGGGGTGTCCGTGGCGGAGGCGATGGACCGGTCGACGATCGCCTGGACCTGCTCAGGGGTGCGGGGCTCGAAGCTGAGGTGCCGGGTGGCCTCGGAGTCGCCGTAGATGGCCAGGAGGGCCTCGGTGTCCTCGGGTTCGACTTCGCGCAGGGCCAGGCGGTGGCCGGCCAGGTGGACTGGGGTCATGGGCGCGGAGCCTACCTGCGGGGTCATCGGACGAGGACGGAGGTCGGGGTGGCGGTGAAGGCTTCGATCTCCTCGCGCAGATCGGCCGCCACGCCGCCGCTTCGGCGCCCGTCGGCGTGCAGGGCGGCGTGGACGCGCTGGGCGCTGCTGGTGATGCCGAAGTTCCGCTGCTCGATGGGGAGGTCGAGCACGGGACGTACGGCCTCGATGGCGCCCTCGATCTGGCCCCGGGCGATGCGGGCGAGGGCGAGGTCGGTCTGCGCGCCGGCCTCGTCGCCGAAGGCCCACTCGTCCTCGGAAGCGTCGCGGTACGCGGTGACGGCGGCCTCCGACCGGCTCTCGCCGAGCGCGGGGTCCTGGCCCAGGTGCACGGTGGCCTCGGCGACGTAGTACAGCTGCCGGGGTACGGGGAAGGTCATGATGCCGCCGAAGGCGTCGAGGTCGTCCGTCTCAACAGCCGCGCGGGCGTCCTCGGCCTGCTGGATGGCGGTGCGGGTGGCGTCGGCGTCGCCGATCAGGGCGTGGGCGCGGGCGGAGAGACAGGCGAGCCAGACGCCGGTCGTGCCACGGACGTTGCCGGCGACGTTCTGGCCGAGCGTGGCGTAGTCGGCGGCCTCGGCGGGGCGGCCGGCCCAGTAGGAGATGAGCGACTGCAGGGAGCGGACCCAGGCGCGCATGGCGTGGTGGTCGGCGTTGTCGGCGCACACGAAGGCGGTGCGGGCCTGCATCATCGCGGCGCTCGGGTTGCCCAGGTCGTGGCTGGCCTTGGCGAGCATGCCGGAGGTGATCCCGGCGAGCAGGTACAGCTCCCGGGCCTGCAGGGGCTTGACCCGGCCGTGCTCCAGGAGCCGGAAGGTGAGGTCCTGTACCTCGACCAGGTCACCGAGCAGTGTCGGCAGCGCCAGCCTCGGATAGGCGGCGGTGAGGCGCCGCACTTCGTCATGGATCTGGCCCAGGGTCTCCGGGCCGATGCTGCTGCCCTCCGCCATCGCGGTGAACCGAAGCGCACGACGAGCCGCCATCGCGACCTGCCTTTCCAATTCCGTGGTGCCCGCGTCGAGACGGGGCTCGTTGCTGAAGCTGACGGGGCCGCCGGCAGGCAGTGCCGCTGCCTGCTCGGTGGGGAGAAGGGCAGGGGCCGACCTGGTCGGCGGGACGACGAGCGGGAGATCGGCCGGAGGCGTGGATCGTGCGGTGGCTGGTGCGGGAGCGAGGAGGAGCTCGACCTCGACGCCGAACATGGCTTCCAGTACCCGGCACTGGTCTGGGTAGGGGCGGGTCTTCACCGCACCGCCGTACCAGCGCTCGAACTGCCGCTTCGAGACCGACAGGCCCCGGAGCCGCGGATCGTGTTCGTTCTCGGCGATCGAGCTCGCGGTCGCCTCGAACCGGAGGCGGAAGGTCTCGTAGACCTGCCAGTGCCGCCGGAGCGTCAAGACCCTTAAGAGCGTGGGAGTTTCAGCCACGGCAGATCCTCTCCGTCCCCGTTCGTCTCCACCCGACGATAGCCGCGTCGGATCGGCGGGAAACCCGTTCGGCAGCTCCCCGACGGAGATGACGGCGGCCATGACGGCAGTCATGACGCACGGCCGTCATCGACCGACATCGACCGGGTCGCGAGCCGTTCGGCGGCGACGGTTCCATGACGGCGGCGCCGTCGTATCCATGCCTCATCGCCCACCTCCATGCTGAACGCCACTTCGCCGTACGTGCACCTCCGGCGGCGGAGCGTGAGATCAGGAGCTGCCTCAGCGGCTCCGGCCGATCACCCCATCCAGCACCACGTGCCCGCTGGCCCGTTCATGGGCTGGCCGGCGACGGGAGGGAACCGATGGACACCCTGACCGCCCTTGCCGGGCAGATCGCCCAGCTCGACGCCGTCGACCCCGCTCAGCTGGAGCGGATGCGCCACGAGGCCCTGACGGCCCGCGCCCCCTGGAAGGAGGAGTACAGCGCCTACCAGTCCGGGGGCTGGTGGACGACCTCGCTGATGAACGCCTCCGGTGAGGCCGCCGACGTGACAATCGGCGACTGCGCGGCCCGGCCGACCGACCTGCTCGCGCAGATGCCGGCCACCGCCGCGCTCCTGGCCGAACTGGGCCTGAACTACATGTGGGTGCGGCTCGCCCGGCTGGAGGCCAACGCCTTCCTGTGGGAGCACCGCGACTACGACGAGCTCGACCAGGTCGAACGGCACCGGCTGCATATCCCGCTGCACACCAACACGTCGGCGTTCCTGGTCACGGGCGGCGCCAAGGTGCACATGACCGGCGGGCGGATCTGGCGGCTGACGCCCACGTACGCCCACGGGGTGTGCAACCTGCTGGGCCCCGACCGGGTCCACCTGATCGCCGACGTGTACGCCGACGACGCCTACAGGCGCCTGGCCCGCCGGCCCTCGCTCGACCCGGCCGCCGCGGAGCCGCTGCTCGCCGTCGACCAGGCGGTGCTCGCCGAGCGGCTCCAGGCCGCCCGTGGCATGGCCGGCCTCGGCTACGCGGAAGCGGCCGAGCGGATGCTGCTGCGGCTCTTCTACACGTACGCCCTGCCCGAGGGCACGGTCTATGACCTGATCGCCGAGCTGCACACCTCGCTCGGCGACGAGGAGGCCGCGACGCGCTGGACGACGGCCAAGCGCCGCCTCCTCGCCCTCACGGCCTGATCACCCACCAGGCCACCCGCTGGATTCCGAACGGAGGACGCGCATGTCCACCCTGCAACTGGCAGCACTCACGTACGCCAACCGCCCGGCCCAGCTCCCGCTGCTGTCCCGGCTCGCCGAGATCCTGGCCGCCTCACCAGCCGTCACGCACCTGATGGTCCGCGGCTCGCTCGCCCACGGCACCGCCGACCGGCTCTCGGACGTCGACTTCGTCGTCGGTGTCCACGACGCCCAGCTTCCCGCCTTCGTCGAAGCCCTGGACGACCTGATGTCCGTCGAAGCCGGCGCCTTACTGCCCGGCTGGCGAGACACGATCGTCGCCGACCTCGGCGGGGTGGGACTGGTCTTTCTCGTGCCGGACGACGGGCACCTGCACCAGATCGACATGTACCTCGTGCCCGCCTCGCACGCCCCGGGCCTGCGGGCGACCGTGTCCACGGCCTTACTCCTCGAACGCGAGCCGGGGCCTGTCACCCCTGAGGAGAACGCCGTGGCCGCGCGCTTCGCGGCCGAGTTCCTCGCCCGGCCCCGTACCTGCGCCGAGCTGCTGATCGAGCACTTGGTGCTGGCCGTGCTGCTGCACAAGCGCATCAAGCGCGGCCAGCGGTTCATCGCGTACTCCGAGTGGCACCGTCTCCACACCGCGACGAAGGACCTGATCAAGGCCGCACTGGCCCCCACCTCGCGGTTCTGGGGCTGGTACCAGCTGGGCGAGGAGATCGCCGTCACCCCGATCGGCCGGGCCTGCCTCGGCGACCTGGAGGTGGCGATCAGTGGGCCAGCCGTGCCCGTCGCCGCCGATGTCGACGCGGCCGTCGAGCGGACACTCGCCCTGGTCGAGCGAGCCTGCCCCGAGGCGCTGGCTGGCCTGGGCACCGCCATCGCGGCGTACCGCACCTACCAGGAACTGGTGTGAGCGGCCTCCACCTCGCGGGTCCGGCCACCAGCCGGGCCCGCGAGGATCTGACCGCCGTGTTCTTCGGCGGAGTCCGCCCCGCCTCCACCAACGAGGAGACCCTGGCCGAAGAGATCGGTCAGGCCCTGGCCCAGGCGGGATACCAGCTTCTGCACGGCGGCTACAACGGCCTGATGGAGGCCGCCGCCCGCGGAGCTTCCTCCCAGGGAGCCGAAATCACCGCCGTGACCCTCATCGACAAGCACGACACGTGGGGTGCGTTCAACCCGTACGCCACCGCGTCCGTCCACCTGCCCGACCTCGGCACCCGACTCAACCACTACCTGGCCCACGCCGACCTCGTCGTCGCCATGGGCGGCGGCATCGGCACGCTGCACGAGCTGACCGCCGCCGTCTACTACGCGACCACCGTCCGGCCCGTACCGATCTGCCTCGCCGGGCCGACCGCCCTGCGCCTGCTCGCCTTCCTGCGCGAGGAGAAGTGGCTGTACGAGACGCCCACCCGGCCCCTCGGCTTCCTCAGTACCGCCGAGTCCGCCGACGCCTTCCGCTCCCGCCTCACCGCGCTCCGCACAGCACCGATCGGAGGAGCATGAGCACCGCCGCCACGCCGTCCCTGGCCGAACTCGCCACCCGGCTCGCCGAGACCGCCTGTATCACCGCCCCGTTTCAGCTCGCCGACGGCGCGAGGCTCGACGCCTACTTCGACGAGTACCGTCTGGCCGCCGACCCGGCGCTTCTGCGCGACACCGCCACCACCATGGCCGCGCTCGTTCCCGACGACGCCCAACTGCTGGCCGGCATCGAACTCGGGGGCGTCCCCCTCGTCGTCGCCCTGTCCGCCGCTACCGGACTGCCCGCCGTCTTCCTGCGCCGCCGGCCGAAGGCTTACGGCTCCCGGCGTCAGATCGAGGGTGCCGCCTTCAACGGCCGCCGGACCGTCCTCGTCGACGACGTGGTCCGCTCCGGCGGACAGCTGCTCACCATGGCACGCACCTTGCGGCTCGCCGGGGCGCCGGTCGCCGATGCGCTGTGCGTTCTTGAGCGCCCGCTCGGCGGCCGGATGCTGCTGGCCGAGCACAACGTCACCCTCCACTCCCTGCTGACTGAGGGCGACCTGCTCTCACCCGAGCCGGAGGGTGCGGAGTGAAGCGGGCCGTGCTGTTCGACCTCGACGGTGTCCTCGTCGACAGCCGCCACGCCCAACTCGCCACCCTGGCCGGCTTCGCGACGTCCGTCCTCGCTCGACGCGTCACCGTCGCCGACCTTCCGACCGAGGCCGCGACCACGCCGCGCGAGCACGTCCTCGCCGAGCTCGGATACGCGGGATCGATCAACCCGGACAGCTGGGACGCGGCGACGGCCACCGCCACCCTCACCGCCGAGGTGTTCCCGTTCGTGGCCGACGCCCTCGCCGCGCTCCGCGCCGCCGACGTCGCCACAGGCATCGTGACCCTGCGAAGCCGTCAGCGGGTCGACTGGCTTCTGCCACCCGGCATCCTTGGCCTGATCGACGTCGTCGTCTGTTACGAGGACGCGGCGCCGAAGCCCGCGCCGGACGGCCTCCTGCTCGCCCTCGACAAGCTCGGTGTGCCGCCCGGCGACGCCGTGTTCGTCGGCGACATGGAGTCCGACATGCACGCGGCCCAGGCGGCCGGCGTGATGCCGATCGGTTCCGGCTGGGGCTTCTCCGACCCGTCGACGCTTACCCGTGCCGGCGCCGCCGTCGTACTCCCCCACGCCGACGACCTCGCCGGGACGCTCCTGTCCCTGATGGGCGCCGGGCTGCGGGGCGCATAAATCCAAGCGATCTTGACTCCGAACCCGCTACGCTGGGTGGTGCAGTCGCAGCGGACCGTTGCGTCCAGTGTCGGCTGCGCCACTCAAGCGACGGTTCTGGAGTCATGGTCTACACCGTGGGGGCGCGAGCTATCTGCGTCGAGCTGGAGAACTGAGAACCACTCAGTCCCTGTTCTCGGCCCGGCTCGGCGTGTGATCGACCCCCATCTCTCCACGACTCTTCCGTGAGGGCCACACCACCATGCGCTCGACGCAGATCCGCTCCACCTTCCTGGACTTTTTCACCTCGCGCGGCCACCGCCAGGTCCCGTCCAGCCCGCTCATCCCGTCCGATCCGACGTTGCTGCTCGCCAATGCCGGCATGAACCAGTTCAAGCCGTACTTCCTGGGCGAGGTCACCCCGGAGTTCCCGCGCGCCACCACCATCCAGAAGTGCGCCCGCACTTCCGACATCGACAACGTCGGCCGTACGAACCGGCACGCCACGTTCTTCGAGATGATGGGCAACTTCTCCTTCGGCGACTATTTCAAGGCCGACGCCATCGCCTTCGCCTGGGAACTCCTCACCCAGGGCTACAACCTGGAGAAGGACCGCCTCTGGATCACCGTCTACCAGGACGACGACGAGGCTGAGCAGCTCTGGCGCAAGATCGGTGTCCCCGCCGACCGCATCCAGCGCCTGGGCATGGAGGACAACTTCTGGTCCATGGGCGTCCCCGGGCCCTGCGGCCCCTGCTCGGAGGTCAACTACGACCGAGGGCCTGCCTTCGGCCGCGAGGGCGGACCGGCCGTCGACGGCGAGCGGTACGTGGAGATCTGGAACCTCGTCTTCATGCAGTACCAGCGGGGCGAGGGTGACAAGAACGGCGACTTCCCGATCCTCGGAGACCTCGCCCAGCAGAGCATCGACACCGGCCTCGGCCTCGACCGCCTCGCCGCGATCCTCCAGGACGTCGAGAACGTCTGCGGCACCGACCTCCTGCGCCCCACCCTCACCACCGTCCAGGAACTCGCCGGCCGTGACTACCCCGGCAGCGGCGAGGAGAAGGTCTCCTTCCAGGTCGTCGCCGAGCACGCCCGCTCCATCGCCTACCTGATCGCCGACGGAGTCCTGCCCGCCAAGGACGGCCGTGGGTACGTCCTGCGCCGCCTGATGCGCCGCGCGGTTCGCCACGCCCGTCTCCTCGGCATCGACCAGCCCGTCCTCGCCCCGGCCACTGCCAGCGTCATCGCCAACCTCGGGAACGTCTGGCCCGAGCTGACCGCCCAGGCCGCCCTCATCGAGCAGGTCGTCACCGCCGAAGAGGAGTCGTTCACCCGCACCCTCGCCCAGGGCACCCGGCTCCTGAACGCCGCCATTACCCGCAGCCGCGAGAGCCGGTCCACGACGCTGACCGGGGAGACCGCCTTCGAGCTGCACGACACCTTCGGCTTCCCCGTCGAGCTGACCGTCGAGGCCGCCCGTGACGCCGGCCTGACGGTCGACGAGGACCGCTTCGCCGACCTGCTCGCCGAGCAGCAGCGGCGCGCCAAGGCCGGCGGCAAGGCCAAGACAGCCGAGGCGCTGCGCCGTCAGGACGTCTACCGCGAGCTGTCCGCCCGCCACGGCCGTACCGACTTCGTCGGCTACGACCGCCTCAACGCCGAGGCGACCGCCCTCGGCCTGATCTCCGACGGCACCGCCGTGCCCAGCGCCGACCAGGGAACCACCCTCGAACTGGTCCTGGACCGCAGCCCGTTCTACGCCGAATCCGGCGGCCAGGTCGGCGACACCGGCACCATCCGAACCGCCAACGGCACCCTCCTGGAGGTCCTCGACACCAAGCCCGGTCTGGAGCGCTTCCACGTCCACACCGTGCGCGTCGCCGAAGGCGAGATCCGGGTCGGCGAGCAGGTCGAGGCCCTCGTGGATGGCACCCGCCGCGAGGCCGTCGCCCGCTCCCACTCCGCCACCCACGTGCTGCACGCCATGCTCCGCCGCACCCTCGGCGACCACGCCCGCCAGCACGGCTCACTCGTCGACGCCGGACGCCTCCGCTTCGACTTCGCCCACTTCTCCGCCGTCGACCGCACCCAGCTCGCCGCCATCGAGACCCTCGTCAACGACAGCCTCCTCGCCGACCCCGAGGTACGCGTCTGGCACGCCTCGCGCGCCGAAGCCGAGGCCGCCGGGGCGACCGCCCTGTTCGGCGAGAAGTACGGCGACCACGTACGCATCGTCGACATCGGCGACTTCTCCCGCGAACTCTGTGGCGGAACCCACATCGGCCACGGTTCCAACGCCGGCCCCGTCCGCATCGTCGGCGAAGCCTCCATCGGCTCCAACCTCCGCCGCATCGAAGCCCTCACCGGCCGCGACGCCCTGAACTACTACGACACCGAGCGCCGCCTCCTCGAAGAACTCTCCGACCTGCTCGGCACCCGCCCCCAGAACGCCCCCGACGCCCTCCGCAAGCGCATCGATGCCCTCACCACGGCCCAGCAGGAACTCGGCCGCCTCCGGGAGACCGAGCTGCGAAGCCGCGCACAGCAGCTCGCCGCCTCCGCCCGCCCCGTCGCCAGCGGCCGCGGCCGCGTCGTCGTCCAGAAGATGACCGGCCTCGGCCCGGCCGAACTCCGCTCCCTGGCGCACCACACCGCCGACCTCCTCGACGCCGTCCACGCCGCCGTCGTCCTCGGCACCGAACACAACGGCAAGGCTCTCTTGGCCGCCGCGGTCACCCGCAGCCTCCACGACACCGGCACCGACGCCAGCCGGATCCTCATCGCCGCCGCCCGGGCGGTCGGCGGCGGAGCCGGCGGCAAGGGAGCGCTCGCCAGCGCCGGCGGCCGTCGCCCTGAGGCACTCGACGAGGCGCTCAAGCTCGCCACCCAAGACGCGACCCGGGAACTCACCTCGTAGGCCACACGCCCACTCGCGGGTGTCGGCGTTTCCTCACCGGGAGGGGCCGACGCCCGCGGCCCTGTTGGTCGTCGCCAGCTCCTTCAGGAGAACCACGCTGTCGTAGTTCGTCACGCGCCACCGCCAGGACCCGACAGGCACGTAACCGCGCCTGCGATACCAGCCGACAAGGTCGACGGCCTCGGCAGACGTATCGATCACCACCTGCGAGAACCCGAGTGCGGCGATACGTTCCTCCGCCAAGACCAGCAACCGCTGCCCGAGCCCCGTCCCCCGGTGCGAAGGGTCCACGGCCAACTGCCAGAACGACCCCGAGCCGGCCCCAGCCGGATACCCCTCTGGGGCCGCATACGGAGCTGCCACCGTCACGGTGCCCACCAGCTCACTCCCCTGCAGAGCCACCCAGCACTCACCCCGTCCCAGCCTATGGGCCGTGTCCTGCACCGACTGGTACGAGGCAAAGAAGACCCGACCTTCGGCCGCATGACCGGAGTAGGCGCGGTGGAGCAGGCGCGTCAGATCCGCAACGGAGTCCCCCTGGGTGAACAACCGAACCACCACCGGCTCACGACGACTACCGAGCCGCGTGGACGCGCCGACTGCTGATCTGGACACGTGATCAATTATCAGCCGGAGAGCACCACGCTGCCCGCTGAGCCCCGAGCAGGCGGCCGGCGATGCTCCTGGCTCGCTCGGTCGGCGGGTGGATGCCTAGGCCGCTGGGAAGTACACGGCACCGTCGGGACTGCTCCGTCAGCAGCCACTTTGGTGAGACCCTCCAGCTCGTCGTCCAACAAGACCACGTCGAACCCTGGCTCGTGGCCCTGGAAGCCCAGGCATGCGGGCTCCCCGTCCTCTACCAGCCGGTTCCCGGCCTCACCGAGGCGCTGGGCGGCACCGGTCTGGCCACCGACTTCGCCGACCCGCACGCCGTCGCCCGCGAACTCGACCGCCTCCGCACCAGCCCCGGCCTCCTGCCCGCCCTTAGCGCGGCAGGAGTCGCGAACGCGGCCCGCTTCCCCCTGAGCGCCACCGCCACGGCCCTCGCCGAGCTCGGCCGGCGACTCGCCTGACCACCGTGGCGCACCGCCAACAAAGCCAGCCGTCTCACTACGATCGGAACACCATGACGCTCGACATCCCGCGCATTGAGCAGCTCCTCCAGGACGGCGTCCACGACCGGGTCTACCCGGGAGCCGTCTGGGCCGTAGGCGACGCCGAGGGCACGACGGCGAGCGGGGCGGTAGGTCTCCTCGACCCGACCGCCCCCGACGAGCCCATGCGATTCGACACCGTCTTCGACATCGCCAGCCTCACCAAGATCGTCGCAGTGTGGGCCGTCATCGGCACCCTCGTCGAAGAGGGCAAGCTCCAGCTCCACACCCCGCTCGGCACCTTCTGGCCCGAGGTCACCGGCCACCCCCTCGCCCAGGTCACCACCCACGAGCTCCTGACCCACACAGCCGGCCTCCCCCTGCGCGCCAACCTCAAGAACCTGTACGGCACCGACCCCCAGGACATCCGCGACGGCGTCCTCCACGAGGCCCTCCACCGCGCCCCCAGCGAAGCCGTCGAGTACACGGATCGGGCCGCCCTCATCCTCGGTTACCTGGCCGAGTACCTCGATGGGACGCCCCTCGACAGCCTGGCCGCAAGCCGCATCTGGGAACCCCTCGGCATGACCGAGACCCGCTTCGGCCCCCTCCCCGCGGACGTGGTCACCCGCTGCGCCGCCACCGAACTCCACGAGGAAACCGGCACCCACCTCAAGGGCACCGCACACGACTTCTCCGCCCGCCTCCTCGGCGGCACCTGCGGCATCGCCGGCGCCTTCTCCACCCTCGCCGACCTCAGCCGTTTCCTCCGCCACATGCTCGCCCCGACGCAGACCGCCTTCGGCCAGTCCTGGATCGCCGACTCCCTCCGCATCCGCACCGGCGAACTCACCCCTGCCCGCGGCCTCTTCTGGCTCCCTGCACCCGGCACCGAGCTGCGCGAAGACGTCTGGGTCCACTACGGCTTCACCGGCACCGGCATGTGGATCTCCCCCACGAAGGACCGGTGGGCGGTGCTGCTGACCAACAAGCTCTACTACACCCGCGACCGCGAACCGCTGACCGACGTCCGCAACGCGTTCCGCGAGCTGGCGTTCGCCTGAGGCACCCGGCCGCCTTGTCCGGGAGACGCACCTACCTCGCCCGGCTGCCTGGGGCGGCCCCGGCATGGCCGGCTTGGCCGAACGCCGCGACCGCGCCGGTCACCGGCCAGGTTCCGGGTCCGCCGGTGCGGGAGGTCCCGCTGCCTGGGTCCTGCGGCCGGTCGCCGCGAGCAGGGCGATCAGCGCCAGCACCGCGAGGAAGATGAGGACCAGCAGCAGGATCGTCAGGACCGTGGGGTGGTTCCACAAGGCGAAGAGCAGGGCCAATACCAGGAGGACGCCGATCGTGAGCCACCGGCGGTAGTCCGCCGTCCACGTACCCACACGACCGGTGTGGATGCCGTGGGTGTCCGCCCATCGGGCGGCGGAGTCGGCAGTGCGCTCGGAGGTGGCCCGTACGGCGCGTGCCCCTCTGCCCGGCCCGACGAGGTAGGCGCCGAGAGCGACGACCACACCGAGCACGATCACGGTGCGCAGCGTGATCCGCAGGAAGTGCAGGAGCTGGTCGAAGATCGCTGCCGCGGCCGCCTCGGACTGCACCTGCGGGGGCAGATGGTCCAGGTAGTAGCGGCGGGCGACGACAAGGCCGACGGCGACGATCAGGCAGGCCAGGGCGGCGCCCAGGGCGGTCTTCGCCAGGGCCCGTCTGCGGCGGTAGGCGAGGACGACACCCGCTGCCGCGATCAGCACGGTCAGCACCGGCATCCAGTTGCCGAGCGTGTCCAGGGCGTTCGCGGCGCCCTGCATCCGCTCCAGCTTGTCGGACTGGAAGAGCACCATCTGCTTGTCGACGTCCGGGATCTTCTCGGCCGGCGTCACACCGGCGTCGACGAGCTCTTCCTTGACCCGGTCGACAGCGGCGCCGACATCGAGGGTCACGGTGCCTTCCTCGACGCCGACCGCCCCGCGTCCCTCGCCGGTCAGAGCGTGCACCACAGCCGAGTGGGCAGCCCGGTTGGCGGTGGTCCACACCTTCTCGAACCGGTCGCTCTCGACGAAGCGCGTGGCCACCTTGTCCGCGGCGCCGGTCACGGCCGCGTCCAGCTGAGGGGCCAGTCCCTTCACGGCCTGGGCGGTGCGGGGCGGCAGGCCCTGTGACTGCAACCAGGCCGCGAGGTCGGCGGTGACCTGCTTGCCGTCGACCCGTACGTCGACGGCCTGGACGATCCGGTTGTGCGCGGCCGCCTCGATCGCTGGGTCGGAGGCGAGCGGTGCGACCGTCTCGACGTAGCGGTCCGTGTCGAGGGCAATGTCGTGCACCCAGACGGTCAGTACCGACACGGGGACCAGGATGCAGGCAAGGACGATCAGGACCGCCGAGGCCACCTTCCGTGCGATTCTGCCCGGGCCTGACATGTGCGACCTGCCGCCCGACCGCGAACCTCCCTCGGCAGGGTCGTTCGGTGGTTCCATCGGGCTGGTCACCCGTCCTCCAGGTCGAGGCGCGGCCTGTCGTGGCTGCCGTTGGTATCCATTCCTCCCGATCGCAGCGAAGGCAGCCTCCTGAGATGCGCCATCTGGAGCGGGTGCCCGGGGTCATTCGAGGGTCGGGCCGGCATAAGAAGACCAGGGGCGACCAGCCGCCCACGGCACGACAACCGGCTCCGTCGCCCACCCGGCATGTCGCACCATCGGCCCCGACCGCCGCTGAGCCCAAGCGACGCGCCGTAATGGTCGCCTCCCTGATCGGACCGGACGTCATCGGCGTCGCGCACACCGTGTCGATGTCGGGTGCGGCTGCATCGAAGCACGATCATGAGCAGACTGGCGCATGTGATCCTGATGGGTGATCAATGTCGGAAAGTGGATCAGGCGGAAGCTGCTGCAGCCCGCCCCGGGGCGAGACGGTGCGGCATGTGACGGTGACGGTGCCGTCCACGCCCCCGGCCGGCGCGCGGGCGGACAACATGGTGCGCATCCCCGGCGGTGAGTTCCTGATGGGGGCGGAAGACCACTGGACCGTGCCCGGCGACGGGGAGGGGCCCGTTCATCCGGTGCGGCTCGCGCCCTTCCGGATCGACCGCTGTGCCGTCTCCAACGCGGAGTTCCAGGGCTTCGCCGACGCGACCGGATACGTCACGGACGCCGAACGCTACGGCTGGTCGTTCGTCTTCGCCGGGCTTCTGCCGCCTGACTTTCCCGACACCCGGGCGGTCGCCGAGGCTCCCTGGTGGCGGCAGGTGTACGGGGCATGCTGGCGCCACCCCGAGGGTCCCGCGTCCGAAGTGAGCGACCGCGCCGACCACCCGGTCGTCCACGTCTCGTGGAACGACGCGACGGCCTACGCCGCCTGGGCGGGAAAGCGGCTGCCGACCGAGGCCGAGTGGGAGTACGCCGCCCGTGGCGGCCTCGAACAGCGTGCGTTCCCCTGGGGCGACGAGCTGGAGCCCGGCGGTGAGCACCGGATGAACGTGTGGCAGGGCAGCTTCCCTGACCACAACACAGGAGAGGACGGCTGGTACGGCACGGCGCCCGTCACCGCGTACCCCGCGAACGGTTACGGCCTGCACAACATGTGCGGCAACGTCTGGGAGTGGTGCGCCGACTGGTACTCGCCCGGCTACTACGCGCGCAGCCCGAAGGAAGGACCGCCCGGTCCCTCGCTCGGCGTGCAGCGGGTGATCCGCGGCGGGTCCTACCTCTGCCACGCTTCCTACTGCCGCCGCTACCGCGTCGCCGCCCGCAGCTCCAGCACCCCCGACAGCAGCACCGGTCATCAGGGGTTCCGCTGCGCCCGCGACGACGCACCGGCGAGGGCCCGGTGAGCGGCAGCGCATGGACCGGGGCGGCCGTGGCCGCCGTCACGGCCGGATACGCGCTCTGCTCCCGGCGGCTGTCTACGACCGCCGTGTCGGCGCCGATGGTGTTCACCGCCTTCGGGGTGGCCATCGGACCGATCGGGCTCGACCTCCTCAATCTGGAGCACGACGCAGGACCGGTCCTCACCCTGGTCGAAGCCGCCCTGACCCTGGTCCTGCTCACCGACGCGATGTCCGTACGCCGCCGTGATCTGCGGCTCGGCGGATTCCTGCCCGGCCGCCTGCTGGGAATCGGGCTGCCTCTGACCATCGCGGCCGGCTGGCTCCTGGCCTGGCCTCTGCTGCCGGGCCTGACCGTATGGGAACTGGCGCTGGTCGGGACGATCCTGGCCCCGACCGACGCGGCGCTCGGCAAGACCGCGGTCTCCAGCCCTCGGGTTCCCCCGCTCGTGCGCAGCGGTCTCAATGTCGAGAGCGGCCTCAACGACGGCATGGCGCTGCCCTTCTTCCTGCTCTTCCTCGCGGCTCTGCCCGGAACCACGTCCTCGGAAGAGGGAGTCGCCGGGGTCTTCTGGCGGGCGCTCGTGCTCAGCACCGCGCTGGGCCTTGCCGTGGGGTGGGGCGGCGGATGGGTGCTGCGCCGGTCGCGCGAGAGGGGCTGGGTCGGTGACGACTGGCGGCAGGTGTTCGTCCTCGCCGTGGCCGCAGGCTCGTACACCGTGGCGGTCGTCGTCGACGGAAGCGGGTTCATCGCCGCCTGGGCGGCCGGCTTCGCCTTCGGGGTCGCGCTGAGGCACAGCGCGACAGCGGACACACCGCCGACGGGCGATGACACCGCCCACCTCGCCGAGCGCCTCGCCGAGCTGCTCGCGTCCTTGAGCTTCCTGGTGTTCGGCGCCGTCCTGCTCGGCCCGGCACTGGAGCACCTCGACTGGCGGATCATCACGTACGCGGTGCTGAGCCTCACCGTGGTCCGGATGCTGCCCGTCGCCCTCTCACTCGCCGGAACCGGCCTGGCGCTTCCCACGGTCGCCTACGTCGGGTGGTTCGGGCCCCGGGGCCTCGCCTCC
>NZ_MWIG01000182.1:0-26979 GCF_002156145.1 Streptomyces sp. NRRL B-24572
GGACGGGAGTACCGCCGGTCGCCGGCTCGACCGGCTTCGCCGGCTCGGCCTTGTCGTCCGTGTCGGAGAGCCAGCCCGAGAGGGCATCAAAGACGCCCGTATCACCGTCATCCGCAGCCGGAGCCGCATAAGCGACTTGCGGTATCGCAGTTCCGGCCATGGCCGAAACCACGAGGCAGGCTATCGCCCGCCCGTATTTCAGTCTCACGCGAATCCCTTCTCAAGCACCTTTCCATTTCGGGAGGAAAGGTGTGTCAGGCACGCCGGCGTGGACATTCCGTCGCCGGTCGCGATGGATCTGACCTTGATCACAACGCCGCAAGGCATGCCTAATCGGGCCACTTCGTACGGGAAAGCGGCCTCTTTATTGCGGTGCGCCGATCGCGGCGGAGGGATTCTGCATCACGGGGGAGATGCGTAGTCAACCGATTACCCATTTCAGGCAATCCGGAATTCGACCCCCGGTATATGGCGCGATATTCCCGAATTCGCGAGCATCGCCGCCCGGGCCGAGTGGCGCTTCGGCGCCGGACGCGGCGAGGACCACCTCGTCGTGATCGCCCTGGGGGCCGGTCGCGGCCACCGTCCCGAGGCTCGCATCGTCCGCGCCCGGCTCGGCCCCGAGGCCGGCACCGCGCGCTCCGTGCTCACCCCGGGCCGGATCACCGTCGGCAAGTGGACGCCGACCCCGCCGGCCGGACCTTCGCCGCCGACACGACCTGGGCCGGCACCGCCGCCACCCGCGAGGAACCGCGCCCGCGCACCGACATCACCGTCGACCTCACCGGGCCCGCCTTCCCCCGCGTGTACGCGGTTTCCATCACCAGCCCCTGAGCCGACCCGGGTGTTCACTCCGTGGACAGGTGGTTGCGGTGCTTCCGGTTGGTGCTAGGGTCCCGTCCATGCAGCGCACCACCACCCTCGCCATGATGCGAATGATGCCCCGAACTTCGGAGGCGCTTCGCTAGCGAAGCCGTGCGCGCACAGGATTGCGACGGACCCTCCGGAAACGGAGGGTCCGTTTTTTGTTTCCCCCAACTTCTTTCCTCCCCAGTTCGACAGAAGGCGAAGAACCCGTTATGACCCGTCTACCGGTCGTCTCCCTCACCGACTGTGCCGATGCCAACGCGCTGGCCCGGCAGTCCACCCGTATCGCCACCCTTTTCGGCGCCACGCCGACCGTTCTGCCGCTGACGGGACCGGACCCGGAGGGCGCCGCCGCCCTCACCCTGCTCGACCTGCTGCGCTCCACGGACCTGATCGGCGGGCCGACGCAGCCGGTGGTGGTCCTGGTCAACATCGCCCCGAGGGACGGGCACTGGCCCAACGGCGTGCCGTTCTGCTGGTTCCGGCACGGGGAGCACCTGGTCATCAGCACGCTGAACCACCGGGTCCTCGCCCCGCTGGCGGCCTACCTGGGCATCACCGAGGTGCATGTCACCGACGTCCGAGAGGTGCTGGAGGCCGCTGCCGCCGGATGGGCCGAGCTGGCGCCCGCCGAGGTCGAGGAGATGGTGCGGACCCAGTTCCGCAGCCTGTGGTACGTGCCCCTGCTCGCCCGCTGGCTGGCGGACGGCCGCGAGGTTCCCGCGCGGCCGCAGGCGGTCCGGCCGCCCGTCGCACGCGAGGTGCGGGTCGCGGTCGTCGACAACTTCGGCAACTGCAAGCTGGACCTGCCTGCCGTCGAACTGCCCGGCTACGACGGCGAGAAGGGCCTGCTCGTGCACAACCGGCACGAGGGCCGCGACGTCGAGGTGCGATGTTACGACCGGCTCCCCGACGTCCCTTACGGCGAGCCCGGAATCACGGTCGGAAGCTCCGGTGTCGGCTTCGCCGAACTGGTGATCCGCGGCGGTTCCGCGGCCGACGCGTTCGGCCTGCACCAGGGCGACCAGGTATTCGATCTCACCAGCTGATATCTCTATCTCACCTCTCTTTTCCCGGACCTCTCCCGAAGGACCCCCCGATGTCCCGTACCCGGATAGCCGTCGCGGCCTCCGCCGCCGCCACCGCCGTCGTCCTGGCGGCGGCCGGCTGCGCGCCCCAGCCCCAGAGCACCACCCCCGGCGCGGCCGGTTCCGCCAAGGCCGCCGACTGCACGACCGGCAGCCCGAGCCTCCACAAGCCCGGCCAGCTGACCGTCGCGACGGATTCCCCCGCCTACGAGCCGTGGTTCGACAGCAACACCCCGTCCAACGGCAAGGGCTTCGAGAGCGCGGTGGCCTACGCGGTGGCCGGCAAGCTGGGCTTCGCGAAGGACCAGGTGAAGTGGGTCGTCGAGCCCTTCGCGCACTCCTACGCCCCCGGCGCGAAGTCCTACGACTTCGACATCAACCAGATCTCCATCACCCCGCAGCGGGCCAAGGCCGTCGATTTCTCCGGCAGCTACTACACGGCCAGCCAGGCCGTCCTGACGCTGAAGGACTCGAAGTTCGCGAAGGCCGCGTCCCTGAGCGCCTTCAAGGACGCCAAGATCGGTGTTCAGGTCGCCACGACCAGCTACCAGGCCGTGCTCGACCAGCTCAAGCCCTCGCAGAAGCCGAGCGTCTTCAACACCACCAAGGACGAGGTCACCGCGCTGACGAACGGGCAGATCGACGCGATCGTCACCGATCTGCCCACCGTGTTCTACCTGGCCGGCGCGGAGCTCGACAACGGGAAGATCGTGGGCCAGTTCGGCTACGCGGGCGGCACCCCCGAGGAGTTCGGCCTGCTGCTGCCGAAGAACAGCGGCTACACCTCCTGCGTGGACAAGGCCCTGGGCGCCCTCAAGGCCGACGGGACCATCGCCAAGCTGACCAAGCAGTGGCTGTCCGCGTCGGCGAACGTCCCCGAGCTGAAGCAGTAACGGGACCGATCGTGGAACTCACGAAAACCGCAGTGTCGCCGGCCCCGGACGACGACACCTACCGGCCCAGCGAGCACGAGCTGGAGCGGCGGCGCTTCCGCCGCTCCCGCCGGCGCCGCCACACCTGGATCTCCGCCCTGTGCACCGTCCTGGCCCTGGTGGCACTCGGCGCGGGGGCGGTCGCCTCGCCGGGCTGGGAGCGGGTCCACAGCCTGTTCCTGGACGGTGCCGAGCTGCGGGCCGCGTTCCCCGAACTCCTCAAGGGCTTCTGGCTCAACATCCAGATGTTCCTCGTCGCCGAGGTGCTGATCCTCGTGCTGGGACTGCTGATCGCCCTGGTGCGGGTGACCCGCGCACCGGGCCTGCAGCCGCTGCGGCTCGCCGCGACCGTCTACGTGGACGTCTTCCGCGGGGTGCCGACCCTGCTGCTCGTCTTCCTCGTCGGCTTCGGCCTGCCGGCCCTGCAGCTGCAGGGCACCCCCTCCCAGCCCTGGGTGCTCGGCGTGATCGCCCTGGTCCTCTCCTACGCCGCCTACGTCGGCGAGGTGTTCCGGGCGGGACTGAACTCGGTGCACCCCGCGCAGCGCAACGCCGCCCGGGCCCTCGGGCTCAACCAGCGCCAGACCCTGCGGCACGTGGTGCTGCCGCAGGCGGTGCGCAACGTCGTCCCGCCCCTGCTCAACGACTTCATCGCGCTGCAGAAGGACACCGCGCTGGTCGCCGTCCTCGGCCCGCTGGAAGCGCTGCGCGCCGCGCAGATCAAGGCCGACTACGACTTCAACTACACCCCCTACCTGGGAGCGGCTCTCTTGTTCATCGCGGTGACCATTCCGCTGACCCGCTTCGCCGACCGGCTCCAGCGGCGGGCCGCAGAGCGCACCTGGGCGGGGGCTGGCCGATGAGCCGGCCACTGCTGCGCATCCGCGGCCTTCGCAAGCAGTACGGCTCGCGCCCGGTGCTGCGCTCGATCGACCTGGACGTCGCCGAGCACCAGGTCGTCTGCCTCATCGGCGGCTCCGGCTCGGGCAAGTCCACCCTGCTGCGGTGCGTGGACCTGCTGGAGGTCGTCGACGACGGCACCGTGCACCTGGGCGACAGCGAACTGACCGACCCGCGCCTGGACCCCGATGTGGCCCGCAGGCGGATCGGCATCGTCTTCCAGGCCTACAACCTGTTCCCGCACCTGAGCGTGCTGGACAACATCACCCTCGCGCCCCGCCAGGTCCACGGCGTGCCCCGCAAGCAGGCCGAGGCACGGGCCCTGGAGCTGCTGGACCGGCTCGGCCTGGCGGACAAGGCGCGCGAGCACCCCGACCGGCTGTCCGGCGGCCAGCAGCAGCGTGCCGCGATCGCCCGCGCCCTGGCCACCGAACCGGAGCTGCTGCTCTTCGACGAGATCACCTCGGCCCTCGACCCCGAGCTGGTCGGCGAGGTCCTGGAGGTGGTCGCGGACCTCAAGCAGCGCGGCCTGACCATCCTGATGGCCACCCACGAGATGGACTTCGCCCGGCACGTCGCCGACCGGGTCTGTTTCCTGGAGGACGGCGTGATCGTGGAGCAGGGCACCGCGGAGCAGGTGCTGACGGCTCCGCGGGAGGCGGCCACCCGGCGCTTCCTCGCCCGCGCCCTCGACCGCTCCTAGGGCCTGTCCGGCGGACCCGGCCATGATCCGCCGGACAGGCCCTGGGGCCGGTTCCTCCGGGTCGCCACGAGGGGCGGAACCCTCCAGGTTCGACCCGGCGCCGTGCGGGACGGCGGGAGATGAGAGGGTCTTGCGGGTGAGCGAGACACCGACGAACACCCTGCAATACCGTGTCGACGGGCGCGAGGACGCCCCGGTCCTGGTCCTGGGACCGTCCCTCGGTACGACCTTCCACATGTGGGACCGGCAGATACCGGAGCTCACCCGTGACTGGAGGGTCGTCCGCTTCGACCTCCCGGGGCACGGGGGCGCGCCCGCGGAGCCCTTCACCTCCGTGGCCGAGCTCGGCGACCGGCTCCTCGCCACGCTCGACGCGCTCGGCGTCCAGCGCTTCGGCTACGCCGGCTGCTCTCTCGGCGGCGCCGTCGGTCTCGACCTCGTCCTCCGCGCGCCGCACCGGGTCGCCTCCCTCGCCCTGGTCGCCACCTCGCCCCGGTTCGGCACCGCCGACGAGTTCCGCCAGCGGGGCGTCATCGTCCGCACCAACGGCCTGGAGCCGATGGCCCGCACCGCCCCCGAGCAGTGGTTCACCCCGCTCTTCGCCGGCGCGCAGCCCGCCATCGTCGACTGGGCCGTCCAGATGGTCCGTACGACCGACCCCGCCTGCTACATCGCCGCCTGCGAGGCCCTCGCCGTCTTCGACGTCCGCGAGGCCCTCGGCAGCATCGGCATCCCCGCCCTCGTCCTCGTCGGCTCCGAGGACCGGGTCACCGGTCCCGCCGAGGCCCGCACCCTGGTCGCCGGCATCGCCGACGCCCGGCTCGCCGTCGTCCCCGGCGCCTCGCACCTCGCCCCCGTCGAGCAGCCCGCCGCCGTCACCGACCTGCTCACCGAGCACTTCTCCGGCATCGCCCCGGAGGCGAGCGGCACGCTGGCCGTGCCGCCGCCGCCCGCGCCGCCCGTCCCTGCCGCCGAGCCCGCCCCGGTCGCCCCGGAGGCCGAGCCCGCCGAGACCGGCCGGCCCGACCCGTACGAGAAGGGGCTCGGGCTGCGCCGCGAGGTCCTCGGCGACGCCCATGTCGACCAGGCCCTCGCCGACGATCCCGACGGAGCCTTCCAGGGGCTCGTCACCCGCTACGCCTGGGGCGAGGTCTGGAGCCGCGAGGGCCTCGACCGGCGCACCCGCAGCGTCGTCACCCTCACCGCCCTCATCTCCGGCGGCCACCGGGAGGCCCTCGCCGACCACACCCGCGCCGCCCTCCGCAACGGCCTGTCGCCCGAGGAGCTCCGCGAGATCGTCCTCCACGCGGGCGTGTACTGCGGCTTCCCGGCCGCCGAGACGGCGCTGCGGGTGATCACCCGCGTCGTCACGGAGGAGACGACGCCCCCGGCGTAGCCTGGGGCCGTGAAGCTGACGAAGAAGTCCCATGCCTGCGTGCGGCTCGAGAAGGACGGCCGCACGCTCGTCCTCGACCCCGGCATGTTCACCGAGGAGGACGCCGTCCTCGGAGCCGACGCGCTGCTCGTCACCCACGAGCACGCCGACCACTTCGACGAGACCAGGCTGCGGGCCGCCCTGGAGGCCAACCCGGCCGCCGAGATCTGGACGCTGCGCAGCGTCGCCGACCGGCTCTCGGCGGCCTTCCCGGGGCGGGTGCACACCGTCGGGCACGGCGACGCGTTCACGGCGGCCGGCTTCGACGTCCAGGTCCACGGCGAGCTGCACGCGGTGATCCATCCGGACATCCCGCGCATCACCAACGTGGGCTACCTCGTCGACGGCGCCGTCTTCCACCCCGGCGACGCGCTCACCGTGCCCGACCACCCCGTCGACACGCTGCTGCTGCCCGTCATGGCCCCCTGGAACAAGATCTCCGAGGTCATCGACTACGTGCGCGAGATCAAGCCGCGCCGGGCGTACGACATCCACGACGCCCTGCTCACCGACCTCGCCCGGCCCATCTACGACCGCCAGATCGGCGAGCTCGGCGGCACCGACCACCGGCGGCTGTCCTCCGGCACCTCCGCCGAGGTGTGATCGCGCCGACTGTCACACCCCGCCAGTAGGCTTGCGCACATGCGCATCGCCACCTGGAACGTCAATTCGATCACCGCCCGGCTGCCCCGGCTCCTGGCCTGGCTGGAGAGCAGCGGCACCGACGTGCTGTGCATCCAGGAGACCAAGTGCGCCGCCGAGCAGTTCCCCGTCGAGGAGCTGCGCGCCCTGGGCTACGAGTCGGCGGTCAACGCCACCGGGCGGTGGAACGGCGTGGCGCTGATCTCCCGCGTCGGCCTCGCCGACGTGGTCACCGGTCTGCCCGGCGGCCCGGAGTACGACGGGGCGGAGGAGCCCCGGGCGGTCTCCGCGACCTGCGGCCCGGTCCGCGTCTGGTCGGTGTACGTGCCGAACGGCCGCGAGGTGGCCCACGAGCACTACGCGTACAAGCTGCGCTGGCTCGAGGCGCTCAAGGCGGCCGTCGCCCAGGACGCGGCGGGGGAGCGCCCCTTCGCGGTCCTCGGCGACTACAACATCGCCCCGACCGACGCGGACGTCTGGGACATCGCCGTCTTCGAGGGCGCCACGCACGTGACGGAGCCGGAGCGGGCCGCGCTCGCCGGGCTCCGCGAGGCCGGCCTCGCGGACGTGGTCCCGCGCCCCCTCAAGTACGACCACCCGTTCACGTACTGGGACTACCGCGCGCTCGGCTTCCCGAAGAACAAGGGCATGCGCATCGACCTCGTCTACGGCAACAAGCCCTTCGTCGAGGCGGTCTCCGACAGCTATGTGGACCGAGAGGAGCGCAAGGGCAAGGGCGCCTCGGACCACGCGCCCGTCGTCGTCGACCTCGACGTCTGACGCCGGGTCACGAAGATCACCGCGCGCCGGGTGGTCGACCGCCAGGTGTCGGTGCGACGCTGTTCGGATGAACATTCCCTTTCTGGACAGCTGGCGCAAGCGGCATGAGTCCGAGCCCGCGGACTCCCCCCTGGCCGCGGCCTTCGACCGCGACCCGGAGGGGGTGGCCGAGCTCCTCTCCGAGTGCGAGCTGCTGCGTTCCCGTGTCGAGGAGGCCGGGGTGGCCCTGGACGACACCCCGCGCTCCCTCCAGGAGCTCGACCAGCTGTCGCCCCGTTGGCGAAACGATCCGGAAGAGCTGCCCTGGTTCGGCAACGACGCCGGGCTCTACCTCGGCACCGTGATCGTCCGGAACGTGCCGGGCGCCCGGTGGCAGGTGTGGCCCGGCGGCGGACCCGTGGTGCGGCTCGCCTCAGGCCGGGAGATCCAGGTCGTCGAGGCCGGTCTCGACTGGGCGATGACGGGCGCGCCGCAGCTCTCCCAGGTGTACGCGGAGGCCTCCGAGCACTGAGACCGCACCCGCCCCACAGCGCACCCGCGCCACCCTCTCGCAGTAAATACGGCTTATTCCCGTTTCATGCGTGTCGGGCGTGAAGTCCTTTTTCTCCTGGATAGTT
The DNA here is from genome assembly GCF_002156145.1 of Streptomyces sp. NRRL B-24572. Lineage (NCBI taxonomy): Bacteria > Bacillati > Actinomycetota > Actinomycetes > Kitasatosporales > Streptomycetaceae > Streptomyces > Streptomyces sp. NRRL B-24572. The sequence goes on from NZ_MWIG01000182.1 coordinate 7,965, forward strand.
TGCGCTGACCGCGACACCGCTGAGAAATGGGGCAGGGCAGCGCATGGCCGTCGTCGATCCGCTGATCGAACTGCGTGGCGTCAACAAGCACTACGGCACGCTGCACGTCCTCCAGTCCATCGACCTCACCGTCGGACGCGGGGAGGTGGTCGTGGTCATCGGCCCCTCCGGGTCCGGCAAGTCCACCCTCTGCCGCGCGATGAACCGGCTGGAGAGCGTCGAGTCGGGTGAGATCGTCATCGACGGCCGGCCCCTGCCCGAGGAGGGCAAGGCGCTCGCCCGGCTGCGCGCCGACGTCGGCATGGTCTTCCAGTCCTTCAACCTCTTCGCGCACAAGACCGTCCTCGCGAACGTCTCCCTCGCACAGATCAAGGTCCGCAAGCGCAAGAAGGAGGAGGCCGACCGGCGTTCGCGCGAACTCCTCGAACGGGTCGGCGTCGCCTCCCAGGCCGACAAGTACCCGGCCCAGCTCTCCGGCGGCCAGCAGCAGCGCGTGGCCATCGCCCGCGCCCTCGCCATGGACCCCAAGGCCCTCCTCTTCGACGAGCCGACCTCCGCGCTCGACCCCGAGATGATCAACGAGGTCCTGGAGGTCATGCGCCAACTCGCCCGCGAGGGAATGACGATGGTGGTCGTCACCCACGAGATGGGATTCGCCCGCTCCGCCGCCAACCGCGTCGTCTTCATGGCCGACGGGAGGATCGTCGAGGACCGGGCGCCGGAGGACTTCTTCACCGCCCCGCGCAGCGAACGCGCCAAGGACTTCCTCTCCAAGATCCTCAAGCACTGACCGGGTGGGAACCATGCAGCGCACGCACCGGACCCTGGCCGTGCCCGCCCTGCTGCTCGCCGTCACGACGGCGCTCGGCGGCTGCGGCAAGGAGGGCAGCCCGCCCGTCAAGGGCCCGCAGCCCGACCAACTCCCCGTCTACCAGGTCCAGTCGGGCTTCGCCCTGCCCGACTCGGCCACCTGGAACCGGGCGAAGAAGCGCGGCCGGCTCGTCGTCGGCGCCAAGGAGGACCAGCCCTACATGGGCGAGAAGGACCCGGCCACCGGCCGCTACTCGGGCTTCGACATCGAGATCGCCAAGATGATGGCCGCATCCCTCGGTTTCGACCCGGCGCGCGTCGACTTCCGCACGATCGCCTCGGCCAACCGCGAGACGGCCCTCCAGAACGGCCAGATCGACTACTACGTCGGCACGTACACCATCAACGACAACCGCAAGAAGCTCGTCGGCTTCGCCGGACCCTACTACCGGGCAGGCCAGTCCCTCCTCGTCCGCACCGACGAGAACGACATCCACGGACCGCAGGACCTGGACGGCAAACGGGTCTGCTCGGCCGCCGGCTCCACCCCGTACCAGCGCATCGAGAAGGACTACCCGAAGGCCGAACTCGTCGCCTACGACACCTACTCCGCCTGCGTGGACAACCTGCTGACCTACCAGGTCGACGCGGTCACCACCGACGACACGATCCTCATGGGCTACGCCGCCAAGGTCCCCGACGAACTCAAGGTCGTCGGCAAGCCGTTCTCCGAGGAGCCGTACGGCATCGGCGTCCCGCACGGCGACACCGCGCTGCGTTTCGCCCTCGACGACGCCGTCGCCGTCCACGAGAAGAACGGCGACTGGAAGAAGGCGTACGACGCCACCCTCGGCCTCTCCGGGGTCCCCGCCCCGAAGCCTCCCGCCATCGACCGCTACCCGGCCAACTGAGGACTCCCACCGCTGACATGGACGTACTGACAGACAACATCTCCCTCTACTGGGAGGGGTTCCTCGGCACCGTCGAACTCACCGTCTACTCCTCGGCCCTCGCCCTCGTCCTGGGCTTCGTCATGGCCTCCTTCCGGGTCGCGCCCGTCGGCTCCTTCCGCGTCTTCGGCACGGTCTGGGTCACCGTCCTGCGCAACACCCCGCTCACCCTGCTCTTCTTCGCCGTCATGCTGGGCCTGCCCCGCTTCGGACTCGTCCTGCCCTTCAAGCTGTTCGCGATCCTCGCCCTCGGCTGCTACACCTCCGCCTTCGTCTGCGAGGCGCTGCGCTCCGGCATCAACACCGTCCCGCGCGGCCAGGGCGAGGCCGCCCGCAGCCTGGGCATGACCTTCTCCCAGACCCTCTCCGCGATCGTCCTGCCACAGGCCTTCCGCACGGTCATCCCGCCCATCGGCTCCACCCTGATCGCCCTCGCCAAGAACTCGGCGATCGCGGGGGCGTTCAGCGTCACCGAACTCCTCGGCACCTACAAGACGTTGAGCGAACTCGGCTACAACATCGTCTGGACCTTCGTCTGGATCGCCGTCGGCTACCTGATCATCACCCTCACCATCAGCGCCGTCTTCCACTCCCTGGAGAAGCACTGGGGAGTCGCCCGATGACCGAGTCCACCGCCCTCTACGACATCCCGGGGCCGGCCGCCCGACGGCGCCACCTCCTCTACGGACTCGCGTCCACCGTGGTGATCCTCGCGCTGGCCGGCTGGATCCTCTACCTCCTCTTCGACACCGGCCAGTTCACCGCCACCAAGTGGACGCCCTTCGAGTACGAGGGCATCCAGGAGCTGCTGCTCAAGGGACTCGGCAACACCCTCAAGGCCTTCGCCTACGCCTCGGTGCTCTCGCTCGCCCTCGGCGCGGTCCTCGCCACCGGGCGCCTCTCCGAGCACCGGGTGCTGCGCTGGATCTCGACCCTGCTCGTCGAGTTCTTCCGCGCCATGCCCGTCCTCGTGATGATCTTCTTCATCTTCGTGGCGCTCAAGGTGCAGCCGCTGCCCGCCCTCGTCGCCGGACTGACCCTCTACAACGGCTCGGTGCTCGCCGAGGTGTTCCGCACCGGCATCCACGCCGTCGCACGCGGCCAGGGTGAGGCCGCGTACGCGCTCGGCATGCGCAAGACCCAGGTGATGACGTACGTCCTGGTGCCGCAGGCCGTCCGCGCGATGCTGCCCGCCATCATCAGCCAGCTCGTGGTCGCCCTCAAGGACACCTCGCTCGGCTTCCTCGTCACCTACGAGGAGTTCCTGCACGCGGGCAAGCTGATCGCGTCCAACCTCGACTACGACCTGCCGTTCATCCCCGTCGTGCTCGTCATCTCACCGATCTACATCGGGATGTGCATGCTGCTCTCGTGGTTCGCCACCTGGGTGGCACGCAGAGAGCGCCGCAGTCCGAAGACGAAAGCCGTGGAGGTCGCCCCTGCCGAACCGCAGACGCTGCTGCCGGGACAGCAGTAGGAGGCGTCACGCCTCCCCGGCCACACCCGCCCGGCAGCAGCCGGTGATCACTCCGCCCGCAGCGGGACCGACACGTACGAGGGGTCGGCCGTGGGGGAGGAGAAGGTCAGCTGCGCGCCGGTCGGGTTGTGCTCGATGTAGAGCGGGTCGACGGTGTCGACGACCAGCGCGAGCCGGTGCCCGGCCGGGACGTCGTACGCCGTCGAGAAGAGCTCCAGATCGACGCCGAACGGCCGTCCCGGAGTCCGGTCGTGGAAGGTGTACGGGGCGTTGCTCACGAGCTTCCCGAGACCGAGCGGGCCCACGTCGTAGAGGTACGCGACGAGGGTGCCGCTCTCGTCGGTGGAGCTGACCGTGGTGTGCACCTTGACCGTGCCGCGCACCCGCTGCGGGGTGTCGTACCGCTCCGACTGCCAGACGCCGGCGAAGGCGCGGGGGAGGAGGGGGACCGAGGCGACGGGCGGGGCCTGGAAGAACTGGTCCAGGAGGTTGGAGAGCATCACGACCCCGCCGTTCGCACCGGAGTCGACGTTGGCCCAGATCCGCTGCGTACCGCCGAGGTCGAACTTCCGCCGGTTCGCGTTCACCGACTTCCAGTCGGGGTAGCCCTCGTAGCCCGCGTCGGAGCGCGGCTTGAGCTGGACGGGCTGCTCGCGGTCGATGCCGTTGTCGACGCCCTTGAGGTAGTGGTCGAACCAGCGGTGGGCGCTGGTCCAGGTGTCGTTGGGCAGACCGAGGAGGCCGGTGGCCTCGGCGGTGGCGTGGTCGCCCGGACGGAACTCCAGGCGCTTGGGACCGGTGAGCTTCTCGTAGAAGCTCGCGTACTGGTTGGGCGGGAAGATGGTGTCGCCCCAGGCGTTGCCGAGCATGATCGCGGCGCCGTTGGCGTTGATCCGGTCGAGGTGGGTGGCGGCGGAGCGCTTGCGGCCCCAGGCGATCATGTCCTCCTCCTTGGCCAGGTTGGAGGAGAGGAAGTCGCCCAGGATCTCCTTGAGTTCGGGACCGGGGCGTCCGGTGAGGTAGCCGGCGCCGCCGAGCAGGGCGGCGGCCTGGAGGTGCTGGGTGCGGCCGCTGTAGATGGACTCGATGAGGTCGGCCCAGCCGCTGAGCGCCGCGACGGCCTTGATCCGCGGGTCGCTCGCGGCGGCGAGCAGGCTGATCCCGGCGCCGTACGAGACGCCCGCCATGCCCACGTGGTCGGGGTCGGCCGGGGTGTTCGCCAGGGCCCAGTCGATGACCTTGGAGGCGTCGGCGATGTCCTTCGGGCCCGCGGTCTCGATCTCCCCGCCGGACTGCCAGAAGCCGCGCGAGTTGTAACTCACCACGACGTAACCGGAGTCGGCGAGCTTCTGGGCCTGGGCGAGGTACTCGACCTGGGGCACGGCCCAGCTGGTGGGCAGCACGATGACGGGGTAGCGGGCGGCGGAGTCGCCTCCGGCGGGCGTGACGACGTTCGCCTTGAGGACGGTGCCGCCGTCCCCGGCGATGTCGACGAAGCGGATGGAGGTGTCGGCGGCCTGGGCTGTCGGGGCGAGCCCGAGGGCCGTCCCGGCCACGAGGGCGGCCGAGACGGCGAGGGCCAGGGATGTGCGCACGGGGCACTCCTCACTGGGGGCACTGTTGGGGGGCAGTGAAGTGAAAGTGACCCGACGGTAACCGGGGTGCTTTACCCGTGGTAACTGGTCGGTAAGTTACGTGCGGGTAACGATTGGCGCGTCGCCCTGGAGCGCGGTGGCCTCCGCGAAGTCGGCGTGCGCCTCCCCGTACCGCTTGACGGCGAGGAGGAACATGGACCGGTCGGTGAGGGCGCGGGCGAGGGCGCCCGGGTCGGTGGTCAGGCGGCGGGCAAGGGTGACGCCCTCGTCGAAGGACGGGCGGAGCGACTCCTCGGCGTTGCCTCCGTCGCTCTCCCAGCGGAGGGCCCGGCGGACGGTCAGGCGGCGCTGGGTGACGACGAGCCCAGGGAGATCGTCCGACTCGCGCAGCGCGGCGGCCTGCCGTTCGAGGGCGGGGATGGAGGCGAGGTAGTCGTCCCGGGTGTCAGGTGACCAGCCGTGGAACAGGTGGACCCCGAACGGGGGCAGCGGGGCGTCCGGGGTGGCGGCCGGTTCGGACGGCCGGTCCGAGAGGATGAGGAGAGTGGTCCACCAGGCCCGGATGTCGCTCCAGCTCACCGGCTCCCCGCCCTCCGCGAGACGGGCGAGCAGGGCCAGCGCCTCGCGCCGCGCGGCGGTCTCCTCGGCCCGGCGTCCGGCGGTCAGGAGCATCCCGGCATACCGCTCCAGCTTCCACACCAGGGAGGCGAGCGGGCCGCGGTCCTCCGCCACCCTGTGCCGGTGGTCGTCCACGACGCGCGCGAACACCTCCAGGGCCTCCTCCTGCCTTCCGGCCGCGTCGAGTTCGGCCGCCCACTCGACCAGGGTCCAGGGGGACACGTCGTCCCCCTCCCCGGGCACGATGTGCCGGCCGTACAGCTCGGCCGCCTCCTCGTGTCGCCCCTCCTCGGCCAGCATGATCGCGAGAGCCCCGTATCGGCCCTCCACCAGCTCCTTGCGCGCCGCGCGCCCCTCGGTCCGTCGGCCGACGGCGAACAGCGCGTGCTGGTAGCGGCGCAGGGCGCGGTCCAGCCGTTCCTTCCGCTCCGGCACGTCCGCGTCGAACCGCCGCGCGGCGGCCGCCGCTTCGCCGTACAGGGCCACGTGCAGCTCGGGATCCCCGAGCTGGCCGGCCCGCTCGACCAGCGCGTCGACCAGCTTCGGCAGATACGCCCGCGGGCTCACCTCCGCGAGCACCCGGTACGCGCCCAGCCGCTCCCGGAGGCTCGGCTCCTCCGACCCGAGCAGCAGAACCCGCGCCCGCAGCACCGCGTCCTGGCTGAACTTCTCTGCGTTCCCCATGTGCCCCCTGTTCTCCGTGTGATGCGACGACGGAGATTCTGGGAGTCGGGGGACACCCCGGACAAGGCTCCCGAACTGTGCGTTCCGTCCTACGAAAAACGGCTCTGACCTGTCATGATGGTGACGTCTTCACCCCTGGATCACCCGGACGGGAGGCGCGCGGTGGGGGACCCTAGCGACGTACCCGACGTCTTCGACCCGCGGATCTACGCCGCAGGCATCCCGCACGACCGCTTCCGCGCCCTGCGCGACCTGGCCCCCGTCGCCCGGCAGGAGGAGCCCGAGATCCTCGGCTGGCCCGCCGGACCGGGGTTCTGGGCCGTCACCCGGCACGCTGACGTCGTCCGGGTGCTCAAGGACTCGGGGACGTACTCCTCGCACCTCGGCGCCACCCAGATCCGCGATCCCGACCCTGCCGACCTGCCGTTCATCCGGCGCATGATGCTCAATCAGGACCCGCCGGAACACGGCAGGTTGAGGCGGCTCGTCAGTCGGGCCTTCACCCCCGGGCGCATCGAGCGCTTCGCCGGCACCGCGCGCGACCGGGCCCGCGAGCTGCTGGCGGCCGCGTTCGCGGGCGGCGGCGAGGTGGACCTCGTCCGGGCCGTCACCGACGACTACGCCCTGCTCAACCTCACCGACCTGCTCGGGGTCCCCGCGAGCGACCGGGGGCTCCTGCACACCTGGACCGAGCGGGTCATCGCCTACCAGGACCCCGACGAGCCGCCCGTCCTCGACGCCGAGGGGCGGCCGGTCAACCCCCGTTCACCCGCCATGCTCGCCGAGATGTTCGACTACGCCCAGGAGCTCGCCGCGTACAAGCGCGCGCACCCCGCCGACGACGTCATGAGCACCCTCGCCGCCTCCGAACTCGCCGAAGCCGAGCTGGAGATGTTCTTCTTCCTGCTGACCGTCGCGGGGAACGACACCGTCCGCAGCGCCGCCCCCGGCGGGATCCTCGCCCTCGCCGAACACCCGTCGGAGCAGCGCAGATTGTGGGACGGGGAGGTCTCCATGGACACGGCCGTCGACGAACTCCTCCGCGTGCACCCGCCCGTGCTCTCCTTCCGGCGCACCGCCGCCCACGACACCGAACTCGCCGGGCGGAAGATCCGGGCGGGCGACAAGGTCGTCGTCTTCCACGCCTCCGCCAACCACGACGAGCGCGTCTTCGCCGACCCGCACCGCCTGGACCTCGGCCGGACCCCGAACCCGCACGTCTCCTTCGGCGACGGCCCGCACGTCTGCCTCGGCGCACACTTCGCCCGGCTCCAGCTCCGCGTGTTCTACGAGGAGGTGCGCGCGGCCTGCGGCGGCCTCGAACTCGCCGGGCCGCCCCGGCGCCTCGTCTCCAACTTCATCAACGGGATCAAGTCGCTGCCGGTGCGGCCGCCGGAGCCGTCCGCGCCGCGCTCGTGACGTCGGCCACCAGCTCCACCACATCGGGGCCGTACGCCTGCGAGTTGACCACCCTGAGGAGCAGGACGAAGGAGCCGTTCGGCCCGTACTTGCCCGTCAGCGCCTTGTGGTGGCGGGCCAGATGCCGCGCCGCGGCCTGATTGGTGACCGCGGCCTGGCCGCAGAGCAGGAACACCGGCCGACTGCCCTCGCCGCGGGTGAGGCGCGCGAGGACGACGTACTCGTCGACCCCCCACTCCGCGCGGTAGGTCTCGCCCGCCACGGTGATCATCCCGCGGTCCTCGCGCGGCTCCTGTTCGACGTTCATCGTGAGTCCGGGCAGCAGGTTCGGCAGATGGGCTGCCATGCGCCGGTTGGAGTAGGGTCCGCCGATGCAGAACTCGGCTATCTCCCCGAGGCCCTGACGTGCAGTGTCGTGCTGTACGACACGGGGCCGCGCCCCACAGTCCTTGATCAGCGCCGACAGTTCGAGCAGCGCCGACACGTCGGTGGCGTGCACCCCCCGCTCGCTGCCGGACAGACGGTTCACCACGAGCAGGCACTCCGAACCGGAGGGCAGCCCGAAGAAGGCCTGCTTGCGGCGCAGGCGCCGCTGCCAGACATAGGTGCGGGTCAGCCACCCGAGGGAGCCGCTGACGCCGGTGGCCAGGACCCCGAGCACCACGTTGCGCAGGTCTTCATTCATAGGCGCGCATGCTAGCGGCGATCCGCCCTTCAGTTCGAGGCGTTCTTACGGGAGGCGGCGCGGGAAGTTACGCTGCGCGGACGGTCGTTGACTGGAGGTAGGAATGCGTCGCTCCGCCGCTGGCAAGGTCTCCCTTCTCGCCGTCGCGGCGACGGTGCTCTCGATGGGTGCCGCCGCGCCACCGAGCACCGCCCCGCCGTCGGTGAAGGAACCCGTCGCCGTCGGGTACGGCGGCGCCGTCGCCAGTGTCGACGCCGACGCCTCGGCCGCCGGCATCGAGGTGCTCCGCAAGGGCGGCAACGCGGTCGACGCCGCCGTCGCCGTCGCGGCCGCCCTCGGCGTCACCGAGCCGTACTCCGCGGGCATCGGGGGCGGCGGCTACTTCGTGTACTACGACGCGAAGAGCCGTACCGTACGGACCATCGACGGACGCGAGACCGCCCCCCGCACCGCCGACGCCGGCCTCTTCACGGAGAACGGCAAGCCCATCCCCTTCGAGGAGGGCCAGACCAGCGGCCTCGGCGTCGGCACCCCCGGCACCCCCGCCACCTGGAAGACCGCCCTGGACGCCTGGGGCAGCAAGCGGCTCGGCGCCCTGCTCGAACCCGCCGAGCGGCTCGCCCGCGAAGGCTTCACCGTCGACCCCACCTTCCGCTCCCAGACCGCCGCCAACGAAGCCCGGTTCCGCGACTTCCCGGCCACCTCCGAACTGTTCCTGCCCGGTGGCCGGTTGCCCGTGGTCGGCAGCGTCTTCAAGAACCCCGACCTGGCCCGTACGTACGAGACGCTCGGCCGCGAAGGCGTCGGCGCCCTCTACAAGGGGCCGCTCGCCCGGGACATCGTGAACACCGTCCGCACGCCCCCGCTCCGTGAGGGCGCCACCCGGACCGTACGCCCCGGCGACCTGACGGAGGCCGACCTCGCCGCGTACCGCACCGAGTCCCGCAGGCCCACGAAGGTCTCGTACCGGGGGCTCGACGTCTACAGCATGGCCCCGTCCTCCTCCGGCGGTACGAGCGTCGGCGAGGCCCTCAACATCCTGGAGGGCACCGACCTCTCGGCGGCCTCCCAGGCCCAGTACCTGCACCGTTACATCGAGGCCAGTCGCATCGCCTTCGCCGACCGGGGCCGCTGGGTCGGCGACCCGGCCTTCGAGTCCGTGCCGACGAGCGGCCTGCTCTCCCAGCGGTTCGCCGACTCCCGGGCCTGCCTGATCCGCGACGACGCCGTCCTCACCAGCCCGCTCGCCCCCGGCGACCCGAGCAGCCCGGTGCCGTGTGTGAGCGGTGGGACCGCCGCCCCGACCACGTACGAGGGCGAGAACACCACCCATCTGACGGTGGCCGACAAGTGGGGCAACATCGTCGCCTACACCCTCACCATCGAGTCCACCGGCGGCAGCGGCATCACCGTGCCCGGCCGTGGCTTCCTGCTCAACAACGAGCTGACCGACTTCTCCTTCGCCCCGGCGAACCCGGCCGTCCACGACCCGAACCTGCCCGGCCCCGGCAAGCGGCCGCGCTCCTCGATCTCCCCGACGATCGTCCTCGACCCGCACGGCCGGCCGGTCCTGGCGCTCGGTTCGCCGGGCGGCGCGACCATCATCACCACGGTCCTCCAGACCCTCACCGGAGTCCTCGACCGGGGCCTGCCGCTCGTCGACGCGATCGCCGCGCCGCGCGCCAGCCAGCGCAACCAGGCCACGACCGAACTCGAACCCGCCCTGTGGAACAGCCCGTTGAGGACGGAACTCGAGGCCATCGGGCACGGCTTCCGGCAGAACCCGGAGATCGGCGCGGCGACCGGCGTGCAACGGCTCCCCGACGGCCGCTGGGTGGCGGCGGCGGAGACCGTGCGCAGGGGCGGCGGCTCGGCGATGGTGGTGAGGCCCGCGTCCTGACCGGTTACAGGGCGGTGAGGATGCGCGGGCCGTCGTCCGTGATGGCCACCGTGTGCTCGGCGTGGGACGCGCGCGAGCCGTCGGACGTACGGATCGTCCAGCCGTCCCGCGCCGTGTAGTGCTCGTCCGTGCCGCCGCCGATGAGCATCGGCTCGATCGCGAGCACCATCCCGTGGCGCAGCTTCATGCCCCGGCCCGGGCGTCCCTCGTTGGGGACGCCCGGGTCCTCGTGCATGGCGCGGCCGATGCCGTGGCCGCCGAAGCCGTCGGGGATGCCGTATCCGGCGGTCCGGCAGACCCGGCCGATCGCGTGGGCGATGTCGCCGATGCGGTTGCCGACGACGGCCGCCGCGATGCCGGCCTCCAGGGCCTCCTCCGCCGCCGCGATCAGCCGGGCGTCCTCCGGGCGGGCCGGGCCGACCGTGAAGCTGACCGCCGAGTCGCCCGCCCAGCCGCCCAGCGTCGCCCCGCAGTCCACGGAGACCAGGTCGCCCGGGGCGAGCCGGGTCCCGTCCGGGATGCCGTGCACGATGGCGTCGTTCACGGAGACGCACACGACCGCGGGGAACGGCACCGGGGCCCACTCCGGGTGGTAGTCGAGGAAGGGCGAGCCGGCCCCCGCCTCCGTGAGCACCTCGCGCGCGACGCGGTCGAGCTCGGTGAGCGCGACGCCGGGCGCCGCCTTCTCTCGTACGGCCGCCAGGGCACGGGCCACCACCCGGCCCGACTCACGCATGGCCGCCAGGGATTCGTTCGTCTTGATCTCCACCATGGCCAATTACTATACCGGTATAAGTATGGGGGGCGGCATTAATATGGGGGCATGGTGCGCACACCCCTGACCCCCGAAGAGCGCGAGCGCGGCGAGCGCCTGGGCCTGCTCCTGCGCGAGGCGCGCGGCGGGCGGTCCATGGTGGAGATCGCCGCGGCCGCCGGCCTCTCCGCCGAGACCCTCCGCAAGATCGAGACCGGCCGGGCCCCGACACCGGCCTTCTTCACCGTCGCGGCCCTGGCCGGGGTCCTCGGCCTCTCCATGGACGAGCTCGTGGTGCACTGCACCCTCGTCGGCGCTCCCTAGGACGACACCGCCAGCTGCACCCGGCTGTGACACGGGCGCTCGATCTCGTCCAGGAGCGCGAGCGCCAGATCGGCGTGGGCGATGCGGCCCGGGCCGTCGAGCACCGTGCCCACCGCCGTCCGGTAGCCGCCCGTCCGCTCCGCCTCCGCGTTCAGATCCATCGGCGGGATCACCATCAGCCAGTCGAGCTCGGGCCCGGCCTCCGCCGTGAGCAGCTCGAACTCGGCCACGTGCCCCTGGGAGAACGTCCGGTACCGCTCGGGGAAGTCGGGCGCGTCCATGATCCGCACCCCGGGGGCGGTCTCCAGGGTCGTGGCGATGCCCAGGGTGAGCAGCCGCCCGACCCCGGCCTCCTTGAGCCCGGCGGCCATCGCCTTCGCCGCGGCCGTGAAGAAGTCGACCGAGGGCACGTCGAGCCGGACCGCCGCGTTCACCGCCGCGTCGTGGCCCGCGGCGAGTGCCGCCACCGAGGCCGCGTCCGTCGCGTCCCCCCGTACGAGGGTGACGCCCGCCCCCTCCAGATCGCGGTACGCGTCCGGGTCGCGGACCACCGCGGTCACCCGGTGGCCCCGGGCCACCGCCTCCGCCACGGCCGCCCGGCCGACCCGCCCGCCGGCCCCGAAAATGACCACACGCTTGCTGTCGTTGTCCATGGCGGGACCGTAGGACGGGCACCCCTGGTTACTTCAACGGTACTGGGCTAGCGTCGACCGCATGACCGAGCAGCCGTCCCCGCAGCCGCTGAGCCCCTCCCTCTTCCACGACCCCGACTGCGGCGGAAGCTCCGCCCAGCCCATCCGCGTCGGCGGCAAGTGGACGGCGATGGTGCTCCGCTGCCTGGAGGACGGGGCGTCCCGCCGCTTCTCCGAACTCCGCGTCCCCCTGCACTGGATCACCCCCAAGGTCCTCACCGAGACCCTCCGTGCCATGGAGCGCGACGGCTTCCTCAGCCGTACCGTCCACGACGAGAACCCGCCCCGCGTCGAGTACGCCCTCACCGACCTCGGCCGCTCCCTCATCACCCCGCTCGACGCGGCCTGCGCCTGGGCGCGCACCCACGCCCCCGAGATCAGCGAGGCCCGCACCGCGTACGAACGGGCCGCGTCCTAAGCTCCCGGGCATGATGCCCGAAGAGCTGCGGCGCGGCCGCTACGTCAGCCTGACCACCTTCCGGAAGAACGGCACGGGGGTCGCGACGCCCGTCTGGTACGCGGTGGAGGGCTCCGCGCTGTACGTGTGGACCCGATCCGACTCCTGGAAGGTCAAGCGCCTGCGGAACGATCCCCGGGTCGAGGTGGCCGTCTGCGACCTGCGCGGCAACATCGCCGAGGGCGCCGAGCGGTACGCCGGTACGGGGCGGCTCGTGGAGGGGGAGGAGCTGCGCCGGATCCGGCGGCTGCTCTCGCGCAAGTACACCTGGCAGTACTGGCTGACCGACGTGCCCGCCATGATCGTCCGGCTCGGCAAGCGTCCGCACACCGGGATCGTCGTGACGTTCTGAAAACGGACCGTAGTCGTCCCGTAACACGACTGCGGTCCAATACCCGCGGACCGGAAGGTTCCAGTCGACGGCGGGGCAGGTGCGGAGCGCATGACGGTGTATCAACTCCCGGTGGAAGTCGCCACGTTCAGGGGCTGGCTGACGGAGCTCGTCGGCCGCGTCAGGCCGGACGACGGCTGGTACGGGGTCTTCGCCGCACGCGATCCGGAGGGACTGCGCGCCTGCCTCGACGGGGCCGACATCCTGCCCTGGGACGTCGTCGAGTCCCTCCTCCAGGATGCCCGGGAGGCCCTCGACGGCCCCTTCGCCGCCCGCGGCCGGATCCTGTACGCGGCGGCCGCGGGCGCCCACGACGGGCGGCCCGGCGGAGCGGAGGCCCTCGCGGAGCGCCGGGACCTCATGGAGGGCGAACGCCGGTACGCCGAGACCCGGAGCCGGGAGCTCGCCGAGCGGCTGCGCACGACCCCGGACCCGGGGGAGGCCGCCCGCCTGGAACACGAGCTCGCCTGGACCCGCGACGACCACGCCAGGGCGACGGCCCGGGCGAGGGAACTGACGGGGAGGCTGGCCCGGCTGGGGCGGGGGACGCCGGAGGCGGTGGCCCCGGGCGGTGGCGTCGGCCCGGTGGCGGCCGCGCCGCCGATCCGCACGGCGAACTCGGCCACCGGTGCCGCCGGCCCGGTCGCCGGTGCCGCCGCTCCGGCCACCGCCGCTGCCCAGGCCGCCGGTGCCGCTGCTCCGGCCACCGGTGCCGCCGGCCCGGCCGGCGGGTCGCTCGCCGGTGCCCCGCGGCCCGCCAAGGCCAAGCGGCGGCCCCGGGGCGCCCGGTACGCCTGGCTGGAAGAGGGCGCCGAGGGGGTCGAAGAGGTCGCGGTGCCCGTCCTCCCGGCCGGGGGAGCGGCTCCCCGTGGGGCCCGGTTCGGGGGCGGCGGTGAAGTGCTCGCCGCACCCGAGGTCCCCGTCCCGGACCACGCCGAAGCCCTCCGCGCCGCGGCCAACGCGGTCTACGCCCTCCGGCGCCTCCGGTCGCAGGGCCGCAGCGGCGAGGCGCACGTGCTGCTCTGCGAGGCGCTCGAAGGACCCCCGGGCCGGTTGCCGGCCCTCGCGGCGGAGCTGCACCGGGCCGGTCTCGGCGCCGACTGGTCCACCCTGCTCTGGGAGGCGGCCTCGCTGCCGCCCGCCCGGCTCGCCGCCGTCGCGGGCGTGCTCGCCGACGCGGGCCGGGCGGCCGACTGCGAGCAACTGCTCCGGCAGGGCGTGGCCCGCCCGGTCGAGGAGCTGGCCGGGGCGTGCGCCGCGCTGCACGCCGAGGACCACCACCGCGAGGCGCACGCCCTGCTCACCGCGTTCGTCCGCGCCCGCACCCCCGAGGACGGCGCCCGGCTCGCGGCCGCGGATCCGCACGGCCTCGTCCCGCAGCTCCTCGCCGCGGCCCGTGCGGTGTCCGCGTCCCGGGAGCGCGACCTGCTCCACGCCCTGCGGGTGGCGGGCCTGGCCGGGGCGTGACCTGGGGCGGGCCCTTATCCGTACTGGTCAGTACGTGTCGGTACGTGTCCGACGTGGACCACTCGGGTATGAAACATGATCGACCCGGCCGCTTCGCGGCGGCGGTCTTGCTCCGGGGTGTGACGGGGCTTACGTTCTCCTCCTACGCATCGCGTCTACGTGCGTAGAGGCTCTCTGACGCCGTGCCGAAGGAGCAGCTCATGACCGACGTCGTACGCGCCGCGCTCGTCCAGGCGACCTGGACCGGCGACACCGAATCCATGATCGCCAAACACGAGGAGCACGCCCGGGAGGCCGCCCGGCAGGGTGCCCGGGTGATCGGCTTCCAGGAGGTGTTCAACGCCCCCTACTTCTGCCAGGTCCAGGAGCCCGAGCACTACCGCTGGGCCGAGCCCGTTCCCGACGGGCCGACCGTCCGCCGGATGCAGGACCTCGCCCGCGAGACCGGCATGGTGATCGTCGTCCCCGTCTTCGAGATCGAGGACGCCGGCTTCTACTACAACACCGCGGCCGTCATCGACGCCGACGGCTCCTACCTCGGCAAGTACCGCAAGCACCACATCCCGCAGGTCAAGGGCTTCTGGGAGAAGTACTACTTCCGCCCGGGGAACGCGGGCTGGCCGGTCTTCGACACCGCCGTCGGCAAGGTCGGCGTCTACATCTGCTACGACCGCCACTTCCCGGAGGGCTGGCGCCAACTCGGGCTCAACGGCGCGCAGTTGGTCTACAACCCGTCGGCCACTCACCGGGGGCTCTCCTCCTACCTCTGGCAGCTGGAACAGCCCGCCGCCGCCGTGGCCAACGAGTACTTCGTCGCCGCCATCAACCGGGTCGGCATCGAGGAGTACGGCGACAACGACTTCTACGGCACCAGCTACTTCGTCGACCCGCGCGGCCAGTTCGTCGGCGAGACCGCCTCCGACAAGGAGGAGGAACTCGTCGTCCGCGACCTGGACTTCGGCCTCATCGAGGAGGTCCGGCAGCAGTGGGCCTTCTACCGCGACCGCCGCCCCGACGCGTACGACGGGCTGGTGCAGCCGTGACCAGCCTGTACGCCCGGCACAAGGCCGTCATCCCCGACTGGGTCGCCCTCTACTACCGCGACCCCCTGGAGATCACCCACGGCGAGGGCCGCCACGTCTGGGACGCCGAGGGCCGCAAGTACCTCGACTTCTTCGGCGGCATCCTCACCACCATGACCGCCCACGCCCTGCCCGAGGTCACCAAGGCCGTCTCCGAGCAGGCCGGGCGGATCATCCACTCCTCGACGCTCTACCTCAACCGCCCCATGGTGGAGCTCGCCGAGCGCGTCGCCGGCCTCTCCGGCATCCCCGACGCCCGGGTCTTCTTCACCACCTCCGGCACCGAGGCCAACGACACGGCCCTCCTCCTCGCCACCGCGTACCGCCGCTCCAACCAGATCCTGGCGATGCGCAACAGCTACCACGGCCGCTCCTTCTCCACCGTCGGCATCACCGGCAACCGCACCTGGTCGACCACCGGCCTCTCCCCGCTCCAGACGCTGTACGTGCACGGCGGCGTCCGCGGCCGCGGCCCGTACGCCGGGCTCACCGACGAGCGCTTCATCGAGGCCTGCGTCGCCGACCTGGAGGACGTGCTCGGCCAGACCCGCGCGGGCGTCGCCGCCCTCATCGCCGAACCGATCCAGGGCGTCGGCGGCTTCACCTCCCCGCCCGACGGCCTCTACGCCGCCTTCCGTCGCGTCCTCGACCGGCACGGCATCCTCTGGATCTCCGACGAGGTGCAGACCGGCTGGGGCCGCACCGGCGACCACTTCTGGGGCTGGCAGGCCCACGGCCAGGCCGGACCGCCCGACATCCTCACCTTCGCCAAGGGCATCGGCAACGGCATGTCCGTCGGCGGGGTCGTCGCCCGCGCCGAGATCATGAACTGCCTCGACGCCAGCTCGATCTCCACCTTCGGCGGTTCGCCGATCACCATGGCCGCCGGGCTCGCCAACCTCTCGTACCTCCTGGAGCACGACCTCCAGGGCAACGCCCGACGCGTCGGCGGCCTCCTCATCGAACGCGTCCGCGCGGCGGCGGCCGGAGTCGCGGCGGTACGGGAGGTCCGCGGCCGCGGCCTCATGATCGGCATCGAGCTCACCGAACCCGGCACCGACCGGGCGAACCCGGAGGCGGCCGGTGCCGTCCTGGAGGCCGCCCGCGAGGGCGGTCTGCTCCTCGGCAAGGGCGGCGCCCACAACACCAGCACCCTGCGCATCGCCCCACCGCTCTCGCTCACCGTCTCCGAGGCCGAGGAGGGCGCAGCGATCCTCGAACAGGCCCTCAGGTCGCTCTAGTTGGCAGGGGAGTAGTCCCGTGAGCACCCGTACCCTCATCCGCGGCGGTCTCGTCGTCACCGCCGCCGACGAAGTCCACGCCGACGTACTGATCGAGGACGGCCGCGTCGTCGCCCTCGCCGCCCACGGCTCGGACGTCGCGGCCGGCTGGACCGCCGCCCGGACCATCGACGCCACCGACCGCTACGTGCTGCCCGGCGGCGTCGACGCACACACCCACATGGAACTGCCCTTCGGCGGCACCTTCGCCTCCGACACCTTCGAGACCGGCACCCGCGCCGCCGCCTGGGGCGGCACCACCACCATCGTCGACTTCGCCGTCCAGAGCGTCGGCCACAGCCTCCGCGAAGGACTCGACGCCTGGTACGCCAAGGCCGACGGCAACTGCGCCGTCGACTACGCCTTCCACATGATCCTCTCCGACGTCAACGAGCAGACGCTCAAGGAGATGGACAAGCTCGTCCAGGAGGGCATCACCTCCTTCAAGCTCTTCATGGCCTACCCCGGCGTCTTCTACAGCGACGACGGGCAGATCCTGCGCGCCATGCAGCGCTCCGCCGACAACGGCGGGCTGATCATGATGCACGCCGAGAACGGCATCGCCATCGACGTCCTCGTCGAGCAGGCCCTCGCCCGCGGCGAGACCGATCCCCGCTACCACGGGGAGGTCCGCAAGGCCCTGCTCGAGGCGGAGGCCACCCACCGCGCGATCCAGCTCGCCCGGGTCGCGGGCGCCCCGCTGTACGTCGTGCACGTGTCGGCGGAGGAGGCCGTGGCGGAGCTGGCGGCGGCCCGCGACAAGGGGCTGCCGGTCTTCGGCGAGACCTGCCCGCAGTACCTGTTCCTGTCCACCGACAACCTCGCCGAGCCGGACTTCGAAGGCGCCAAGTACGTCTGCTCGACCCCGCTCCGCCCCAAGGAGCACCAGGCGGCGCTGTGGCGGGGCCTGCGGACGAACGACCTCCAGGTGGTCTCCACCGACCACTGCCCGTTCTGCTTCGTCGGCCAGAAGGAGCTGGGCCGCGGCGACTTCTCCAAGATCCCCAACGGTCTGCCGGGGGTGGAGAACCGCATGGACCTGCTCCACCAGGCGGTCGTGGACGGGCACATCTCCCGGCGCCGCTGGATCGAGATCGCCTGCGCGACCCCGGCGCGGATGTTCGGGATCTACCCGCAGAAGGGCACCATCGCGCCCGGCGCCGACGCGGACATCGTCATCTACGACCCGCACGCCGTCCAGACCCTGTCGGCCGAGACCCACCACATGAACGTCGACTACTCCGCGTACGAGGGGAAGACGATCACCGGCCAGGTCGAGACGGTCCTCTCGCGCGGCGAACCCGTCATCGACCAGCGGAAGTTCACCGGTCGCGCCGGACACGGCGTCTTCACCCCCCGCTCCACCTGCCAGTACCTGAACTAGGAGAACGACGTTGGACTTCGGACTCGTCCTGCAGACCGACCCGCCCGCCTCGCAGGTCGTCGGCCTGATGCGCCGGGCGGAGCGCAACGGCTTCCGGTACGGCTGGACCTTCGACTCCGCCGTGCTGTGGCAGGAGCCCTTCGTCATCTACAGCCAGATCCTCGCCAACACCACCAAGCTGCACGTGGGCACGATGGTGACCAACCCGGGGACGAGGACGTGGGAGGTGACGGCCTCCACCTTCGCCACCCTCAACGACATGTACGGCAACCGGACCGTCTGCGGCATCGGCCGCGGCGACTCCGCCATGCGCGTCGCCGGCCGCAGGCCCAACACCCTGGCCCGGCTCGGCGAGGCCATCGAGGTCATCCGCGACCTCGCAGAGGGGCGGGAAGCGGAGGTGGACGGCAACCCGATCCGCATCCCGTGGATCAAGAACGGGAAGCTCCCGGTGTGGATGGCGGCCTACGGCCCGAAGGCGCTGGCCCTGGCCGGGCAGAAGGCCGACGGCTTCATCCTCCAGCTCGCCGACCCCTTCCTCACCGAGTGGATGGTCAAGGCCGTCCGCCAGGCCGCGCGGGAGGCCGGCCGCGACCCCGACGCGCTCACGATCTGCGTCGCCGCCCCCGCGTACGTGACGGCCGACGACTCCCCGGCGGCGCTGGCCCACGCCCGTGACCAGTGCCGCTGGTTCGGCGGGATGGTCGGCAACCACGTCGCCGACCTGGTCGCCAAGTACGGCGAGCACTCCTCCATGGTCCCCGACGAGCTCACCGCGTACATCAAGGACCGGCAGGGCTACGACTACTCCCACCACGGCCGCGCCGACAACCCCGACACCGCCTTCGTCCCCGACGAGATCGTCGACCGCTTCTGCCTCATCGGCCCCGCCGAGGCCCACATCGAGAAACTGCGGCACCTCAAGGAGCTGGGCGTCGACCAGTTCGCCGTCTACGACATGCACGACAACCGGGAGGGCACCATCGACGCGTACGGCACCGAGATCATCCCCGTACTCACCGCCTGACCCGTACCCCCCCCGGAGC
>NZ_MWIG01000183.1:0-20611 GCF_002156145.1 Streptomyces sp. NRRL B-24572
CTCCCCTGAGCACCCGGGACGGATCTGGTCGAGCTGCTCCTCGCAGCGGTTGGGCCGCCATCGGTGGGCGGTCGCGAGAACCGTGTCCTGGCCGGCCGCCCGCCGAAGACTCCACCGTCGCTACGAACGCAAGGCCGAACACTTCCTCGCCATCGTCGGCGTAGCCGCAGCCCTGATCGACCACCGACGATTGGCCACGCCGCTCAGGGCCTGAGTCGGTCCTGCTGCACGTCGAAACAGGTCAACCCCATCTTGTCCGCCAGGTCCGCCGCGTAGGCCGACGCCTCCTCGGCCATGCTCCAGTCCATCCCGGAGCAGGTGAGCGGACCGCTCGCACTGCCGATCAGCGGCCCGACCGACCAGGGCGAGGTTCCTTCCTCGTGCCCGATGGTGTCGCACCACCGCTCAAGCAACGCGGCCACGTGAGCCGCAATGCGTGCGGAGGGAGGCTCGTCCACCTCTACGGCCGGACGACCAGCGCCGTGAACAGTCGCTGAATCTCCTTGCAGATGAGGGGGATCAGCACACCGGGGCGGGACGGCGGACGTGCTCGTCAGCGCGGACCACGGCGAGGGAAGAACGGACGAGCATCGCGAGGGTGACCCAGCGGTGCCAGGACGTCCAGCGTCTGACCTGGTGTTCGTCCAGTCCGGTCAGGCCCTTGCCGGACTGGAAGGTCTCCTCGACGGTCCATCTGCGTCCGGCGACGCGCACCAGGGCGGACAGCGGCGCCGGGGCGGCTGAGCAGCAGCGGTAGAAGGCGAGTTCGCCGGTGCGGCGGTTGCGGCGGACGAGCAACGGGTGACGGCTGAGACAGCAAACACATCAGACCGGACCAATCGAGACGGGGACGGCTCGGCATGAGACCTGGTACCCGACCAGCAAGACCACGATCTACACCTAACGCCCTTGCCTAGCCTGGAGCCGTGCAGGACCCCCGGCGGGCGATCTTGGGTGTGATGCGCGGGCCCGGAGGATGCGATCAACACGCCCACAAGGAGGATGGGCTCATCCTCGACAACCAGGATTCCGTCGGGGAGCTGGTGCCGTCGATGATCCGGACGTCGTACAGGACGACAGGGGTCGGGTCCACGGCGGTCCTTCGAGGTCACGGCGGCGGAGAGGCGATCGTGCCACGGTGTGGTCTCGTCCTCGGGGATCTTGCGGTGCGTGCCGCGGCGGGTGCCGGTCGGTCCGCGGAGTGGTCGTTCCGAGCAGCACCGTCGGCGTGGTACTGGCCGAGTGAGGAGCGAGGCCGGCGGGCTGGCCGTTCATCGTGGCGGGTGAGGAGGTCCTCCTCTTGCAAGGCGCGGCGCAGACACAGGATGCCGGACAAGGCCATAGAGACAGGCACGAAGGTCGTCGGCCTGGTCGGGCTGGAGACTGCCGTCGTGGCGGTCGGCCAGATGGAGGTGGGTTTTCCACACGATCGGCGAGCGGTGGAGCGGCGTGGGTGCGGTTCATGGCGACGGTCGCGTTGTTTCCGTCGAGGGCGTCGGCGAGTGCGGGGTAGGAGAAGTACTCCTCTGCCTGCTCGTGGGACCGGAGAAATCCCTGGAACAGCCGGTCCGCCTGGAGGACGGCTTCGACGGCCTCGGGGCCGGTGCCCTCGCGCAGCGGGTGTGCCGCGGCGCGGAGGCTTCGGCGGCGTGCTGCGGGTCGTGGTGTTCGTCGCCGAGAATGCGCGGGCTCTCAGCGGTCCGCGTCCGGGTAGCCCTGCCGACGACGGGCACGACGATGATCACGGACGGCAGGGCACGGCCATCAGATTCACCGCGTCCGCACGCATGGGGGAGCCGGGTCGTCTTTCTCCTGCTCCCTGCCGGACGGCGGACCGGAAGGCCCTGGGGGAACCTGCCCGGGGACAGCCCGTCCGGCCGGCACATGATGTGCCGGCCGGTGGAACGGGTCAGGCAAGGGCCAGGAAGAGCTTCTCCAGTTCCTCCTGCGTCATGGGCGGGGCCTCGGTGCCGTCGGCGAGGCACTGGCGCATCCCGCTCGCCACGATTTTGAACCCGGCCCGGTCCAGGGCTCGGGACACGGCTGCCAGCTGGGTCACGACGTCCTTGCAGTCGCGGCCCGACTCGACCATCGAGATCACCGCGGCCAGCTGCCCCTGCGCCCGGCGCAGACGGTTCAGGACGGGCCGTACCGATTCTTCGTCTACCTGCACGAGATCCTCCTTCACCCCCCTGACAAGAATACCCCAAGGGGTATAAAACGAGACTTGGCGGCGTGCTGCTCGTGCCCTTCCCCCGGTGTGGACCGCCGTGGCCCGAAGACGGCCTCGGGAGGGTCCGCCGGTCCGCTGCATCGCGGCGTCCGGCTGCCTTTCAGGTGGCAGGGAGAAGGGTCAGGCGAGGGCGAGGAAGAGCTTCTCCAGCTGGTCCTGCGTCATGGGCGGGTTTTCGGAACCGTCGGCGAGGCACTGGCACATGCCGCCCGCCACGATCTTGAACCCGGCCCGGTCCAGGGCCCTGGAGACGGCTGCGAGCTGGGTGACGACCTCTTCACAGTCCCGGCCGGACTCGACCATCGCGATCACCGCGGCCAGCTGGCCCTGTGCTCTCTTGAGGCGGTTCAGGACGGGCTTCATCGATTCTTCGTTGACCTGCACGGAAATCCTCCTCCCCCTTGGGCACACCCGGGACACCCGTCCTTGGGTTACTTGAGCGCCGTGTCCCGGCGGACGCGGGGCGCCGGCTGCGGGTGTTTCGTGCCTGACCGCCTCCGGAACCGGATGGCGACCGCGCCGCTTGCGGCGGCGCCGAGGACGGCCCAGGTGGCGGGGTGGGTCCACAGGCCGGGGTCGAGCTGCTGGGCGAGGACGAAGACGCCCATGACGACGACGAACCATCCGAACGCCTTGCGCAGCGCGTCCTGCGGGATGCGGCCGGCGAGACGGGCGCCGATCAGGCTGCCGATCACCGCCGCCACGGTCACGGTCAGGGCGATGCCCCAGTCGATCGTCACGCCGGAGAGGTGTCCGGCGAGTCCGGCGAAGGACTTCATCGCGATGACCAGCAGCGAGGTGCCCACGGCGATGCCCATCGGGAGTCCGCCGAGGACCGCGAGGGCGGGGACGACGAGGAAACCGCCGCCGGAGCCGACGAGTCCGGTCACGGCGCCGACGACCAGGCCCTCGACCGCGATGTGCTTCAGCGGCAGGTCACGGTGGGCGGGGCGGGCCTTCTTCGCCCCGTCGCGCGGCTTGCGGAGCATGGCGAAGGCGGTGGTGAGCATCATCAGCGCGAACGCGATGAGCAGGACGGTGCCGGGGATGTACTCGGCGATCCGTCCGCCGGCGTAGGCGCCGGCCATGCTGAAGGCGCCGAAGAGGAGGCCGGTCCGCCAGCGGACCCGGTGGGCGCGGGCGTGCGGGACCAGGGCGGCGAGGCTGGTGACACCGACGACGAAGAGGGAGGTGGCGATGGCCTCCTTGGTGTCCTGTC
Source organism: Streptomyces sp. NRRL B-24572 (assembly GCF_002156145.1). NCBI lineage: Bacteria > Bacillati > Actinomycetota > Actinomycetes > Kitasatosporales > Streptomycetaceae > Streptomyces > Streptomyces sp. NRRL B-24572. The sequence continues at coordinate 3,453 of NZ_MWIG01000183.1, forward strand.
CGGCGAGGTAGACCAGGATCGGCACGGTGAGGATGGACCCGCCGCCGCCCAGGACGCCGAGGCTGACGCCGATGAGCAGGGAGACCGCGACGATCAGGGCGGTCACGACGCGCTCCGCAGCTCCGCGATCACGGTGCGGAGGTCGGTCCGGGGGCCGCGGTTGTAGGGGAGCTTGGAGAGCAGGACGCCCATGGCGCAGGAGTTGCTGAGCGCGGCGTAGGTCAGGCCGGCGCCGACGGCGGTGCCGATGAGGTGGGCGCCGGGGACGGCGATGCCAACGAGTCCGGTGACGAGGACGATCGAGCCGGCGACGAGGCGGACCTGGCGCTCCATGTCCCACCGCTCCGGGCCCCGCTTCACGGGTGCGCCCGCCGCCTCCCAGGCGTTCATGCCGCCCTCCAGGACGCGCAGGTTGGGCAGGCCGGCCTGGGCGAGGGCCTGCTCGGCCTCGCGGGCGCGCTGGCCGGAGCGGCAGACGAGCACGACCTCCTCGTCCAGGTGGGACAGGAGCTCCGCGCGGTGCTCGCGCAGAGTGTTCAGGGGGACGTTGTACGCGCCGGGGATGTGGACGGTGCGGAACTCACCGGGCGTGCGGACGTCGAGCAGGCGTGGCGCGCGGCCCTCCTCGGTGATGCGGTGCAGGACGGCGGGGGTGATCGACTGGATGGTGCGCTCGGTGCTCATGTATGACTCCGAAAGGAAGATATACCCATGGGGGTATAGGTGAGGGTGTGAGGGGCCCCGAGTTCCCGGGGCGGGGAGGGGTGTCGCGGGCCGGGGCAGTGCGGCCCCGGCCCGCGACGGGCGGAGGAACGGAGGCGGTGCGGCCTCCGGCCCCGCCATGGGCCGGCGGTGCACGACGGGAGGAGTCCCGGACCCGTGCCCGACCGGCGGTCGGGGTGGTCAGACGCCGGCGGGCTCGGTCGCGAGGGCCCAGGCGGCCCAGCCGCCGAGGATGTCGGAGACATCGCCGAAGCCGCGGTGGCGCAGCAGGCTGGCGGCGATGGAGGACCGGTGGCCGCCCGCGCAATGCAGGACGAGGGGCCGGTCGGCGGGCAGTTCGCCGGTGCGGGCGGGCAGCTCGCTCAGCGGGATGTGCAGGGCCTCGGGGATGAAGCCGTTCGCCTCGCGCTCGCCGCAGGTACGCACGTCCACCACGAGCGGCGGGTTCTCCCCGCCCAGGGCGGCCTTGAGGTGCGCAGCGGTGAGGCGGCTGGCCGGGACGACCTCGCCGGCCAGCACCCGCAGCGCGTCCTCGGGGTTGCGGACGTAGCCCGCGACCCTGTCGAAGCCGATGCGGGCGAGCCGGGTGACGATCTCCTCCTCGCGGTTCTGCGGTGCCATGACGACCAGCTCGTCGGCCGGGTCCAGGACGGTGCCGGCCTGTTCGGCGAAGCGCCCGTCGGCGGGCACGTTCACCGCGCCGGGCAGGTGCCCGGACGCGAACTCCTGCGGGTCGCGGGCGTCGACGACGACCGCTCCGCCGTCGCGGAGGGCGGTGAACTCGCCGAGCGCGAGCGGCCGGGCCGCGGCGGTCGCGTCGTACAGGGTGCGGTCCTTGCGGTTGAGGTCGGCGTCGTAGGCGAAGTAGCCCGGCGCCGCCGACTGGCCGGCGGTGACCAGCGCCACGAACTCCTCGCGGCTCATCGGCGCGCAGGCGTAGTTGGTGGCGCGCTGCTCGCCGATCGTGGAGGACTTCTCCGTGGACATGTTCTTGCCGCAGGCGGAGCCCGCGCCGTGGGCGGGGAAGACCCGGACCCCGTCGGGCAGGCCCATCAGCTTGTTCTGCACGCTGTCGTACAGCATCGCGCCCAGCTCCTCGGCGGTGACGCCGACCGAGGCGAGCAGGTCGGGGCGGCCGACGTCGCCGATGAAGAGGGCGTCGCCGGTCAGAACGCCGTACGGGACGGCGTCCTCGGCGTGCTCGTACACCAGGACGCTGATCGACTCCGGAGTGTGGCCCGGCGTCTCCATGACCTCCAGGACCACGTCGCCCAGGGCGATCCGCTCGCCCTCGGCGAGGTGCCGGACCGGGTACTCGGTCTCGGCGCGCGCGCCGTAGCCGATCCACGCGCCCGTCACGTCGGCCATCTCCAGGTGCCCGGCGACGAAGTCCGCGTGGAAGTGGGTGTTGATCACGCCGACGACGGTGAAGCCGTGCGCCCGGGCGTCGGCGAGGTACTCGGAGACGTCCCGGCGCGGGTCGACGACCACGGCCTGCCCGGTCCGCTCGTCGGCGATCATGTACGACGCCTGGGACAGGCAGTCGAGGTAGTACTGGGCGAAGAACACGGCGAACCTTTCGACGGAGGGATCGGGCGCGGAGCGGAGCCCCGCGGGAGTGCGGTGGGGGAGCGGTCGGCCGCTCAGGCGGCCCGGGCGTCCGTGCCGCGTACGACCGGGCGGCCGGTGCGGACCCATCCGGAGGTGCCGCCCGCGACCGAGATCGCGTGGAAACCGGCGGCCTCCAGGTGCTCGGCGGCCCAGGCGCTGCGGTTGCCGCTCGCGCAGATGACGTAGACGGGCCGGTCCGCGGGGAGCGCGGCGAGGTGGGCGCCCAGCTCGGAGAGCGGTGCGGGGCGGACCCCCGGCACGTGGCCCGCCGCGTACTCGTCCGGCTCCCGCACGTCGATGGCGAAGGCACCCTCCGCCAGTTCGGAGGCGAAGACGTCCAGATCGGCTTCACGCATGGAAGATCACCCTTTCGGATACCCCCCGGGGTACTTACGTCATCGACTGTAGGCAGGCCCGCGAGGGGAAGTCAAATACCCCCCTAGGTATCCAACGTCACAAGGGAAACCTGCGCGAGGAAGGTGAAATTTATACCCCTAGGGGTATGGTGATCTGCGGATACGAGAATGGAAAGGTTGGTGATGAGATGACCATGGTGGCGCGGCCGCCCTCCGAGGGCGCCGTCCGGCTGGGGCTCCGGGAGAACAGGGCGCAGTTCGCGCTGCTCGTCGTCGTCACGGCAGCGGTCGGGGCGCTGGTCGGCCTGGAGCGGACGACGGTCCCCCTGATCGGGACCGAGGTCTTCGGACTCGCCGGGAACCTGGCCGTCTTCTCGTTCATCATCGCCTTCGGCCTCGCCAAGGCCCTCACCAACCTCGCCGCCGGCGTGCTCACCGCCCGCTTCCGGCGCAGACAGCTCCTGCTGGCCGGCTGGCTGATCGGCCTGCCCGTGCCGTTCGTGCTCGCCTGGGCCCCGTCGTGGTGGTGGATCGTGGCCACGAACGTCCTGCTCGGCGTCAACCAGGGGCTCACGTGGTCGATGACCGTCAACATGAAGATCGACCTGGTGGGCCCGGCCCGTCGGGGACTGGCCACCGGCCTCAACGAGGCCGCGGGCTACGTCTCGGTCGGCGCCACGGCCCTGCTTACCGGCTACCTCGCCACCCACTACGGTCTGCGGCCCGCACCCGAGCTCATCGGCGCGGTCTTCCTCGCCGCCGGCCTCGGCCTGTCCCTCCTGACCAAGGACACCGCCGCCCACCTGGCCCTCGAACTGGCCCGCCACCCGGCACCCGAAGGCGGCCCGGCAGACAGACCGTCCTTCCGGGAGACCTTCGTCCGTACCTCATGGCGCGACCGCTCCCTGCGCGGCGCCTCCCAGGCGGGCCTGGTCAACAACCTCAACGACGGCCTGACCTGGGGCGTCTTCCCCCTCCTCTTTGCCGACCACGGCCTCGGCATCGCCGCCATCGGCTTGATCAAGGGCCTCTATCCCCTGCTGTGGGGCATCGGCCAGATTCCGGCCGGCCACCTCGCTGACCGGATCGGCCGCAAACCGCTCGTCGTGACCGGCATGTTGGTCCAGGCGGCAGCACTGCTGCTCGCCCTCGCGCTCCTCGACCGCCCCCTTCTCGCCGGCGTCCTCTCCGCCGTCGGCCTCGGCCTCGGCACCGCGCTGGTTTACCCGGCGCTGATCGCCTCCGTCTCCGACCACGCCCACCCCTCCTGGCGCGCCCACGCCCTCGGCACCTACCGCTTCTGGCGCGACATCGGCTACGCCGCCGGAGCCCTGGTCGCCGGCGTCCTCGCCGACGGGCTCGGTCTGAACGTGACTGTCATTGCCGCCGCCGCCCTCACCGCGGCTTCGGGCCTCCTCGCCGCCCGATGGATCACCGACGCCACGAACCGCTGACCCCACGCCCTCCCGAAGCGGATCTAACCGATCGGTCCAGAAGGACGAGGCCGCCGAGTGGAGCCGAGTCCAGCTCCTGGCCCAAGTCCACAACTATTGCCGCAGTGACGTGGTCGCCTGGCGCAGGCCGTCATGGGGGCCTCGCCCCAGCTTGGCACCCAACCGTCGGCGTCATGGAGCAGCACGGGGTTGCCAACTGCGAGCAACAACGGATGCCACTGCATCGTGCAGCCGCCCGACGCCAGGTACAGCCATGATCCGGGCAGCCCGGCCGCGCAGTCGCGTTCACGCCTGGTGACCGAACAGAGCCAGTCGATCAGGTCCGCCACCGCACGCCGACCATCGGTGAGCGAGGCCAGACCGCCGTCGGACCCGAAGCCGCCGTCGCCGGCCTCGGCGTAGATCCTCCGAAGGAGTGACGGCAGCGGACGCCCGATGATGTCCTCGGCTGCTTCGACCTCAGGTGGCGTGACTGACGGAAACAACGGTCCGCGTGGAGCGTCAGCGAAATAGGCCGCCACATCCCCGGCCTGCGACGTGAGGACGATCAGCCCGTTACTGCCGGAGGCGGACGACCCTTCGAAGGCGCCGCAAGCAGATGATCGTGCAGGCCAGTTCGAGCAACCCCTGATGGAGGTCGGCGCGGCGTTCGTAGCGAGTGCGGAGTCGTTTGAACCGATGCAGCCAGGCGAAGGGCCGACGTGATCCCCCCTTTGAGAGCTCGGACGTGCGACCCGTCCACGGAGCACTGGTCCAGGTCCAGCAGGCTGGCGCGGCGAAGCTCGGTCAACAGGGCGGCGTGCAGGCGCGGCCGCACGCCGGCCTCGGTCCAGTCCCGCAGTCGGCGCCAGGCCGTCACCCCGGAACAGCCCACCGCCTCCGCGGGGACGTCACGCCACGCGACACCGGTCCGCAGCGCGTACATGACGCCGGTAAGCGCCACTCGATCGGGAACACGCAGCCGCCCGGGTGGCGATGGCGCCGTTCGGGGGCGGGCGGCAGCAGCGGGGCCACCCGCTCCCACAGGCCGTCAGGAACAAGATCAGCACGCGCATCCCGGCCACCGCGGTCGCCGAGATCGAAGAGCACCACTACACCTCGATGGACGCCGCCTCCGAGGGCCTGGAGACCTACGCGCTGCTCGAGTTCCCGCACGACTTCATCGACACCCTGCCCTCGGGCAGGGCCCTCGACGAACACCTCGTCCTCGACCGACACCATGCCCCGTACCGGACCTGTCGGCCGTGCGCCGAGGAAGGCCGCCAGACCCATCCGACACCGACCCGACCGACGGCCTTGTGGATGTCTTCGCTCCGGCGGACCGCTCTGAAGCCGTCACGCCGGCGAGCCAACCGGTGGCGATGTGGGAATTGTTCCGCATGAAATGACCCCCGGCTGTCATTGAGGGGCGTACCTGCGCCGCATGAGGAAGTCGGGCGCCATCCCCGAGCCGTAGAAGAGGTAGAGCGTGCCAGGGCCGCGTGAGCCGACCATGGGAGTGGTGTGGCTGCCGTCGTGCGTGGTCGCGGGGGTCCACGTGTTCCCGGGTGCGTACCAGGAGTGCTGGAAGAGGCGGTACTGGGCGTCGTTGCCGAGGTAGAAGACGTCGAGCCGGTTCGGACCCCATGACACGGCCGCGGCGGCGCTGGGCATCCGCCCGCCCGGGTCGACCTCCCCGGTCCAGCCGCCCGCCCAGGGCACCTCCGGACGCTGCTTCAACCGGTCGTCCGCGCCCCGGTAGAAGAGGTCGACCCGGTCCGGGCCCCAGCAGGCGGCGACGAGACGGGAACGGGCCTCGAACGCGCCGAGGTCCGCCGTCCGCCGGCCGCCGCCGTCCAAGAAGTGCTGGACGGTGTGACGGGTGTCGCGGCCCATGACGAAGGCGTCCACGCGTTGCGCCCCTCGGGCGACGACAGCCGAGACCGTGTGGACGCCGAACTGGCCGAGCAGGGCGATCCGTTCGGGCTGTTGCCAGCGGGAGGCCGACGGTGCGGGAGGCGGAGCCGCGGTGGTCGCCACCACGGTGGCGTACGCGGACGACCGGGCATCGCCGGGAGCGCCGCGACAGGTGCGAAGGCCGTATCGGTACGGCGTCACGAGCTGAAAGCCCGAGGCGTCCTCGTACGCGGTCATGGACCGTGCCGCGTCTCCGGTCACGTCGAAGACGTTCACGAAGCTTCCGTCGGTGAGGTCGAAGCGCTGGAGGACCAGTCCGTCGGCCCGGGAGTCGATCCGGTCCCACTCCAGCCCGACGCGGGGCCGGCCGCCGTTCGCGTCGTTCCCGGTGACCCGCAGTCCGGTGACCGGGCTCGACCGACGGCTCGGCATGCTGTGATTCCGAGTGACGGGCTTGTCGCCGGTGCGGGGAAAACGGCCAGTTCCGTGCCGTCGTGGACGACACGGAAGCGGGTGTCCTCCACGACGACGTTCACGGTCCTGCCACGGTGCGCACAGCCGATCAGAAGCGATTGACGGGCCATCACCACTCGACCGGTTCTGTCGACCAGCCGCTGAACGGTCAGCGGTCTGGCCGGGCCACCAGGTGGCAGCGGGCCGGCGGCGGCACGGACGCCCTTGAGCAGCGGAAGCCTTCCCGGAGGGATTGGCAGCGGCATGGTCTTCACGACGCGCCCATTGCTGACGGCGTGGAGAAGGTGCTCGTCCGTCCGCAGCACCACGCGGCTGCCGGCGAGGGTGCGGGACAGCATGACGTCACGGTCTCCGAGGCCGACGACGCCATCGCGCGTGACCGCGCGGTCGACCTCGACCGCCGTTCCCGGAGGCAGTTACGGCCGACCGCGGTGACGGGGCGGCGCAGGGGCCGCCGGCGGTGGCCCCGTCGGCCGGCCAGAGAACACGTCCCGGCTCCTGGCCAGGTCCTCCGGTGGGGTCCGCGAGGCGAAGGTCTTCAGCAGGTAGCCCTCCATGGTGACGTGGATGCTGCGATCGTCGGCCCATACGGTGACGGTCCGCCCGGCGGAGGCAGGCCCGACCCGGATGTCCTGACCTCCGTTGGTTGTAGCTGTGGATCCAGGAGTCGATCGCTTCCTGGGCGTCGGCCGGCGGGACGCCCGAGACGATGTCCATCTGCCACAACTGCCCGGGGGCGTCGCGCTGCCACCGCCGGCACTTGCGCTTGTGCTCCTGTGGCTGCGGAACGTGGGCGAGAGTCGGTGACGCCCATCTCGGCACCGTGTGTCAGCGGGCTCAGGAACGATGCTTCCGAGGCCGATGGGGAGGGGTTGTGGAGGAAGACGATCTCCGCGAGCCGATACTGCGGTTTTTTCCAATACCGGCCGGGCAGACGTGGCGCACTCTGTCGTCGGAGAGAGCTTTGCCGGACCCGTGAGGTCCGGCAGACCCGTTGAGACGGAGCATCGTTGATGAAGACCCCCAAGAGGATCGCCGCTGTGGGTGCCGCTGCCCTGCTGGCCGTAGTCGCCGCGGCGGGCAGCGCGAGCGCAGATCAGTACGCCCCCTACATCGGCTACGGCTACCCCAACACCCACGACGGTGTGCAGTGTGTCCAGCACGCCATCAACAACTCCCCCACGCCGTACCACATCCTCGCCGAGGACGGGCTCTTCGGCCCCGACACCTACAACGGCATCGTCGCCTTCCAGAAGTGGTGGAACTCTCAGGGCTTCTACCAGCTCCAGGTGGACGGCATCGTGGGGAAGGACACTGGCGGCCCCATGCAGGACTGGGCCGCCGACTGGGGGTACAAGTGCACCAAGGCCCTCCCGAGCTACCCCGCCCCCTGAGCTCGGTCCGGAACCGGACGCAGCAGGCCCAGGGGCCCGGGTCGCCGTCAGGCGCCCGGGCCCCTGGGCCTTTTCCAGATCCCGCCGACGCGGGTCGGAACACCTTGCGGTGTCGGCCGTCATCGTGCGATCGGCATGCCGGTGAACCTCGGCCCGGACGGTTGACCGGGGCCGGGGTGTCCCGCGGGCCGGTGGTCGGCAGACGCGACATGCCGGTCCCGGCATCACGGCGGATCGCCGCGTACCGATCGACCAAGGATGTACTGACGACAGAACGTCAAAGATCTCCTGAGCCCTCACAGGTGTAGGGCGAGACGGAGGAGGCGAAGGGCACCGTCCGTCCGCGTCCGTGATCACCGGCGGATGGCGGACGGTGTGCTCCCGCCGGCGCAAGGGCGTCACCCGTGCGAAGGCGACTGAACGTTTCCGCTGTTCCGCTCGCCTCCTACCGCGGTCCATGATCGCGACGCACCCCGCCCAGTGCGGGAACCATCGTCGTGCTCGGAGGCATCCGCCCGTGGCTCTCGTCATCGTCGTCGCCGTACTGGCCCTGCTCGCCGGTCTCGCCGCCAACCGCTGGCTGCGGCCCAGACTCCTCAGCGAGGACGACGACACCGGCATGGCCGTCAAGGACCTCGTCGGTCCTCTGCTCACGCTGACCGTCCTGCTCCTGGCCTTCGTCCTCGTCACCGCCAACGGCTCCTACGGCAAGGCCGAGGTCGCCTCGCGCGGCGAGGCCCGCGCCCTGGACCAGCTGGTCGAGACCGCCGAGTACGCGCCGGAGGCCCAGCGGGCCCGGATCCAGGCCGATGCCGTCTGCTACGCCCGGGCCGTCCGAGAGCAGGAGTGGCCGGCCATGGCCGATGGCAAGGGCTCGGCCGCACCGAGCGTGTGGTCGACGGATTTCCGGAGGTCCTTCCGCACACTGGAGGGCAAGCCGGTGTTCGGGATGCTGATCGCCGCCGACAACAAGCGCTCCGACGAGCGGGAGGAGCGCCTCACCCAGGCGACCGCCAGCATCCCCAGCGCCATCCTCTGGTTCCTGCTGGCCACCCTGGTGATCACCGTGATGGCCCTCGGCATCTGCCTGCCCCGCCGGAACAACCGGGGCCAGGTCATCACGCTCGTCGTGATCACCGCGCTCCTGACCACGACCCTGTGCATCATCCGGGACGTCGACCGCCCCTTCGGCGGCATCATCGACGTCGAGCCGACCGCGATCACCGAGGCCGAACGACAGGCCACCCGTGACTTCACGACGAACCACCCGGCCGCCGAACTGCCCTGCGACGACCAGGGCAACCGCCGCACCGTCTGACCGCAGCGTCCGAACGAAAGGCCACTCATGCCGCTGCTCTCCGTGTCGGCGCTCCGCCGCCCCCACCCGGCAGGTGACGCGGCCGCTGCCCAATTGCGATCAGGAGGGTACTTGTCGCTGTCAGGCCTGCTGACCGCAAAGGGGCTGACCGTGCTGCGTGAGGAGGCGACGCGGCTGGAGCGGGCGGCGCAGCGCCGGGACTTCGCGATGGAGTGCATGGACGGCTCACCACGGCACATGACGACCCTGGGCGGCCACGTCATCGCCCAGGCGTCGCGCCTCGTCCCCGAGCTGTACGCCGACCCGGATCTGCTCGCACTCGTCTCCGGCCTGATCGAGGAGACGGCACTCCCGGTCCCCGACCCCGTGGAACGGCACGTGCTGAACATCCTCCACCGCGAGGGCGACACCCACGGCGCGCACACCGACGACTACCCCTACGCCCTGGTGATCTTCCTGGAGGCCCCCGAATCGCCGGAAACGGGGGGCCTGTTGGAGTACGTGGCCAACGCCGTCTCCCTACGGGACCTCACCGCCCGTCCCGCGCGCACCGCCCACCACCGTGCCGGCGACGCCTACCTCTTGCGCAGCGACACCACCGCGCACCGCGTCACCCCGCTCGCCCGCGCCGGAGAGCGCCGCACCGTCCTGAACTTCGCCTACACCATGCCTGGTTCCGTCCCGCAGCCCACCCGTCGGCGCGTCGGCTGTACGCGTGAAGCCCCTGATGCGCGTCATGTGGCCGAGCGCTCGGCAGAACCCGCACATCGGGGCGGAAAGTGGTGGTCGGGCGTTCTTCCCGGGTCTCCCGGAGCACCGCTCGGCGACGGAAGCCTTCCGTCGGTGTCCGCGTCCGGCCATCCGCGACGTCGATCCCGTCGATCCATGAGGAGTATCGTGGTCCACCATGCCGAGGCCGTCGTGGTCGGCGCCGGGATGTTCGGTTCCGCAGCGGCCAAGTACCTCAGCCGTGCGGGGGCTGACGTCGTCTTGATCGGACCCGAGGAACCCGCGTCCGGGACGACCGCCCGGCAGCTGCCGGAGTACGGCGCCCACCAGGACGAGTCCAGGATCGCCCGCTGCCTCGGCTGGGACAGGTTCTGGGGCACCGTGGACACGCGCTCGACCGGCCGATACCGCGACATCGAAGCCGAGTCCGGCATCGGCTTCTTCCACGAGTGCGGCTCTCTCGCCCTGGCGGCGACCTCCCTCGGTGACCGTACCGAGGGCATGCTCGCTGCCGCACGGGACGACGACGTCGGCGTGGAACGGCTCTCGCCCGCGGAGATGCGCCGGGAGTTCCCCGAACTGTGCCCGCCCCCGATCACCGGCGGTGTCGAGGCCCTCCTGGAACGCAAGAACGCCGGCTACATCAACCCTCGCCGACTGGTGCGGGCGCAGCTGGAGCTGGCCACGGCATCGGGGGCACGGCTGCTGCGGGGATCGGTGACCTCCGTACGCAGGGACGAGAAGGCCGGTCTGTGGCACGTGCGCGGGGACGACCCTGCGGGTTGCGCACCCTTCCTCGTCGCAGCCGAGAGGGTCCTCGTCGCAGCGGGGGCGCTGATCAACCACACCGCCGCCCTCCCCCCAGGGCGCCCGCTCGATCTCCAGGTCTTCACCGAGCCCAACCTCCTGTTCGAGGTCGACGCGTCCCAGCGCGAACGTCTGCAGGGGCTCCCCACGGTCGTGACGATCGACCCGACCGACTCGGGCGACGCCAACATGTCGACCTATCTGCTGCCGCCGGTCCGATACCCCGACGGCCGGTGGTACCTGAGGATCGGCCCGGCGATGCAGCCCCTCGTGAAGGAGCTGCGGACGGCACGGGAGATGCTCGCGTGGTGCACGCGGCAGAAGGTCAGACCGGAGCAGTCGGGCTTTCTCCTGCGCATGATGCGCACCCTGCTCCCCGGTCTTGAACCGGTCTCCGTGCGCGAGGCCTGCTGCGTCGTCGACAAGACACCGTCGCGCTACCCGTACATCGGGCCCCTGGATGACGACGGTCTGTCCGTGGTCGTCGGGGGCAACGGCCACGGGGCCCGGGGAAGCGACGAGATCGGCCGGCTCGCCTCGACCGTCGTACTGGGCCGGCCATGGGACTTCCCCCTCCCTCAGCAGGCGTTTGCTCCCAGGACGGCGATCGCGGAGCGGTCAGACCGTCCCTGTTACCTGAAGCCGCCCTTCGGCCTGTGCTGAGCCCGTCCCGGGAGGCCCTCGGAGGCACGGAGCCCTCTCCATCACGTCCGCGCACTGCTCGCGCGCCCGGCCCCCGGTGACGGGGCCGCTCGCACGAGCGTCTTGACGTGGGCGGCGTCTTCCCCGTCGCGATTGGTGATGACGGCTGCCGTGGACGCGGGCCGCCTGTGCGCCTCGTAGCGGTTCAAGGCGGAGGTGACCGCGTCGCCGCGGCCGAGTTCGGCCCCGAGGGCGACGGCGTCGAGAACGGCATGCGATGCGCCTTCGCCGCCGAGGGGGTACACGGGGTGGGCGGCATCGCCGAGCAGGGTGACCCGGCCGTGCCACCCGTTGCCGAGCGGGTCGCGGTCCACCATGGGGTACTGGAGGACCTGATGGCTGCCGCGGATGGGTCCGGGGACGTCCAGCCGGCCGAAGTCCCAGTGCGCGTGGTGGGGGACCACGTCCTCCCGGCTGCCGTGCTTGTTCCAGTCCGCCTCCCGGATCCCGTCCGGGGGAGGCGCGGAGACGAGGCACACCCAGTTGACCAGTGCCCGGCCTCGTCGTGCGTGCCGGGCCGAGACGGGGTGGGCGATCAGGCGGGTGTCCTCGTCGTCGGCGGCCAGGATCATGGTGCGTCCGTCGAGGAAGGTGGGCAGTTCCGTGACGCCGCGCCACATGTGGACCCCGGAATCGTTCGGCGGTCCCTCGTCGGGGTGGAGCCGGGACCTGACCGTGGAGTGGAGGCCGTCGGCGCCGATGAGCGCTTCGAACTCGCGGGCGGCGAGGGAGCCGCGGCCGTCGCGGGCGTACGCGCGGACGGTGTGGCGGGTCTGCTCGAAGTCGTGCAGACGGGTGTCGAGCCGGACGGCTTCCGGGCCGAGGCGCTCGCGGACGGCGGCCAGCACCATCATCTGCAGCCGGCCCCGGTGGATCGGGTACTGCGGGTGCGCGTAGCCGGCGGCCAGGCCTCGTGGGTCGGTCCACAGGAAGGTGCCGGTGTGGTCGAGGTGGTGGTTCACGCGGGTGGGGATGCCGCTCCGGGCCAGGGCGTCGCCGAGTCCGAGGGCGACGAGCTGCGCGACGGCGAAGGGCTGGATGTCGATTCCGACGCCGAGCGGGCGGAGCTGTCGTGCCGCTTCCCAGACCGTCGCGCGGACGCCCCGGGCGTGGAGGGCCAGGGCCGCGGTCAGGCCGCCGATTCCGGCCCCGACGATCAGGACCTCGGGCTTGCGGGCTGGAGTCATGCCGATGTGGCTTCCCAAGAACTGCCGGGTCCGGTACGGGATGACACGAGGTGGGACCCGCCCTGGCCGGGCCGGGTCCCACCTCGCGCGCCGCCGCGGGCGAAACGGGTGCTCAGCGGCCGTAGTCCAGCACGAGCGCGCCGGGGAGGTTCTCGTCGGTCTTGGTGGAGAAGTCCTCGACCGCCGCGCACGGCTCTTCGGTCGACAGGCGGCCGTTGCCGTCGCGGTCCATCGCCTCGAACGCCTTGTGTGCCTGCTCGGCCGGGATGCCGACCGCCTTCTGCGCCGCGGTGAACTCTTCGAGGTCCAGAGGGCGAGACCGAGTTCACCCGGCTGCGGGAGAGCACCGACGCCGTCATGGAGAGCAGTGGCCTGCCGAAGGTCCAGCGGATCGTGGTGGCGGACGACGAGACGTACACGGGCATCACAGGGAAGGCGCTGAAGCGGCGCCTGCGCGCCTCATGACCGACGCCGCACGGCAGCGCCGTGCCGAGACGTTCCGCGCGCTCCACGAGCGGCCCGGCCTGTTCGTCATCCCGAACCCCTGGGACGCGGGCACCGCGAGGCTCCTGGCCGAACTCGGTTTTCCCGCCCTCGCCACCACCAGTGCCGGCCTGTCCCACAGCCTCGGACGCCCGGACGGAGTTCACCGGGTCAGCCGCACGGAGGCGTTGGACGACGCGCGGGCGATCTCCGTCGCGACGCCGCTGCCCGTGACCGCCGACCTCGAGGACGGCACCGGCACGCACCGTTGGCCGTCGGTGGTCACCGCGGCTGCTGTTCCGCGATGACCGCCCAGTCGTCCGCCCCGCGACCGTCGGCGATGGCCTCGTCGAAGACAACACGCAGCAGTTGACCGATCGGAAGCGGAATGCCCTGGTCGGTCGCTGCGTCGAGCGCGAGGTGGAGGTCCTTGCGGCCCAGGACTGTGGTGAATCCGGCCGGCTGATAGCGCCGTTCGGCGATCATCGCCCCGTAGCCGGTGTAGACGGCGCCCGGGAAGAGCGTCGAGGTCAGCAGTTCGACGAACTGACCGGAGTCGACACCGGCGCCTTCCGCGAGGCTGATGGCCTCGCCCAGCGACTGGATCGCGCAGGCGATCAGGTAGTTCCCGAGGATCTTCACGGTGTTGGCCTGCTCCGGACGGTCGCCGAGTCGCCAGGTCCGCGAGCCGATCACGTCGAAGAACGGCTGTACGCGGTCGAGCAGCGCGTGCTCACCGGCCGCAAGGACGTTGAGTGCTCCGGCTTCGGCGACCGGAGCACGGCCGAAGACCGGTGCCGCGACGTATCCGACACCATGCTCGGCGTGCGCTGCGCCGGCCCGGCGAGCCAGGCCGGGGCTCACGGTGGCGAGGTTGACGTGAACAGTCCCGCCCGGGGTCTGAGCGAGGACACCGGAGTCGACGAACGTCTCGGCGACGGCCCGGTCGTCGGACAGGACCGAGAAGACCACCGGCGCGTGCATGGCCTCTGCGACCGAGGCGGCACGACGGGCACCCGCTGCGACCAGTTCGTCCGCGGGCCCGTCGGAGCGGTTCCACACCACGACGTCGTGGCCGGCCTTCAAGAGGTTGCGTGCGATGGGCCGCCCCATGGCTCCCAGACCGATGACCGCGATGCTGCTCACGCGGAGTATCCCTTCCCTTGAACCGTCCAAGACGGTTCAAGAATGTCATGGGGTTACGATCGTGTCGAACCGGCTGAGGCGGTTCAGTGGATGCTGTCGCTCACTGTGGAGGGGTGGAATGACCGAGGACCTACGTCGTGTGTTCCGGATGGACAACGAAGTCCTGGCGTTCCGGTTCACCGCCACCGTCAGCGATCGGGCCGGCCGGACGCCGCGAGAACGGCTGACCGATGCCTCACGGCTGGAGATGTGGCTGGGGGCGACGGGGCTCGCCGTCACGGACGTGTCGCCGACGGATCTGGAGGGCGCCGTCGAACTGCGCGAGGCGATCTACCGCATCGGGTCGGCGATCGCCGCAGGCGAGCAGCCGGACCCCAAGGACGTCCACACCCTCAACACGATCGCTGCCGCCGGGCACGCGAAAGCTGTGCTGGAACACGAACGCGCAGGATGGCACCTGACGGAGACGACCCCGGTCGGTGACGCCCTCGGGGTCCTGGCCGCGGAGGCCATCCGCGTCCTCGGGGGTCCCGACCGCGGCCGCGTCAAGAACTGCGAAGGCCCCGGATGCGCGGGGCTGTTCCTCGACACAAGCCGCGGAGCCAACCGCCGCTGGTGTTCCATGAACACCTGCGGCAACAAGGTCAAGAAGTCACGCATCACCGCGAGCTGACCCGGCAGTGCCGCGATCGGGCCCCGTCGACAACGTCATGCGGGTGCGTGTGCTGCGGCGATTCCCTCGTCGGTGTTCTCGAAGGCCAGGCAGCGCGGGGGCCGGTACGACCAGGCGGTGGGCGGCGAGCAGGTAGGCGTCCGGGGCCGGTTCGAGGCGGGCGACGTGTTCGCGGGCGACGATGGTGGTGAAGAGGTCGGCGAGTTCGGGGACGGTGAGGCCGAGGGTGGCGCGGGTGGCGCGGGCAGCGTCGGTGTTGATCGTGTGTGTGTCGACCAGGGTGCCGTCGAAGTCGAACACGCAGGCCGCAGGCGCCACGGTGGCCACGAGGTCGCGGGCACTGGGGAGTGTTCGGGTCACGGGCGTACTCCGAGGGGGTGTCCGAGAGCGGTTAGGGCGTTGCACAGGCCGCGACGGCGTTCTCGAGGTTCCGACGGCATGTACCGGGCTCCGCCGTCCGCCTGGGTGTCGAGCGCGTACGACACCGCGTGATCGAGGCACCGCACCGCCTCGTCAGCCGCTGTCGTACCAGGCGACGTCAGCCGCGCGGCCGACACCCCCCGACCGTCGACACGCCGGTCACACCGGTCACACCGGTCCGGTACGTGCTCACCTCGGCCCCCCTGCCCCTCAAGATCGATTCTTTCACGGGTGCGGCAGGCGTGATCGCGGTCGGGCGGTTCCTGGTGCAGGGGAGGGACCGTGGCTATGCGTGCCAGGCGGGTCGGCGCTTCTCGATGAAAGCGCGGGCGCCTTCGGAGGCGGCGGTCGTGGCGAAGACGGGTGTGCTGAGGGGATCCTGGACGGCATAGGCGGTGTGGTCGTCGAGGCCGCGGGTGTCCTGGACGATCTGCTTGGTGATGCGGATCGCGTCGCGGGAGTGGGCCTGGACGCGGTCGGCCAGCGCGAGGGCGGCCTGGAGGGCTTGGCCCACGGGCGTCAGCTGGTTGACCAGTCCGTGGCGGGCCGCGTCGGGGGCAGACAACGGGGACGCGGTCAGAAGCATTTCCATGGCCACGTGGTAGGGGAGACGGCCGGGAAGCCGGATGGCTCCGCCTTCGGCGGCGATCAGGCCACGGGCCACCTCGGGCAGGGCGAAGAAGGCGGTGTCGGCCGCGGTGACGAGGTCGCAGGCGAGGGCGAGTTCGAAGCCGCCGGCCACGGCCGCGCCCTCGACGGCGGCGATGAGCGGCTTGCGCAGGCGGGCCCGGGTCAGTCCGGCGAGCCCGCGGTCGGCGACGACCGGGACGCCTTCGGCGGGGAAGGCCTTGAGGTCCATGCCGGAACAGAAGTGGCCGCCCGCACCGGTCAGGATGCCGACGTTCAGCGATGAGTCGGTCTCCAGCCGGGTCAGAGCCGCGTCCATGGCGAGGGCGAGGGTGCGGTCGACGGCGTTGCGGACGTGGGGCCGGTTGAGGGTGATGAGGAGGACGCCCGGACGTGGTTCGGTCGTCAGCACGGGGTCGTGGCTGTCCATGGGGTGTGGTCTGCTCCTGGTCGGGGATGCTGCGGCGGGGTGGGGGTCAGGTCCGTACGACGGGAAGTGCGGCCAGTCCGCGCATCACCCGGGCGGGCCGCCAGGCGAGCTCGTCGGCCGGTTTGGCGAGGCGTACCGGTCCCAGGCGGTGGAGGAGCAGGGGAAGCGCGACGGCGCCTTCGAGGCGGGCCAGGGCCGCGCCGATGCAGAAGTGGGGTCCGTAGCCGAAGGCGAGGTGGTCGTTGGGTGTTCGTCCCAGATCGAGCAGGTCGGCGTCGGGGAAGCGGGTGTCGTCGCGGTTGGCGGAGCCGATCAGGAGGCTGACGACGTCGCCCTCCTCGATCCGCTGCCCGTGCAGAGTGATCGGTTCTGCGGCGCACCGGAAGGTCGCGTCCCGCACCGGGGAGTCGTACCGCAGGAGTTCCTCCACGGCGGTGGCGACGAGGTCCGGCCCGGCGTCGGGTGCGGTGAGCCGGGCTGCCTGGCCGGGGTGACCGAGCAGGGCGAGCATGCCGTTTCCGATGAGGTTCATCGTGGTGTCGTGCCCTACGAGGAGCAGGAGGTAGGCGGTGGAGCGCAGTTCCTCCTCGCTCATCGCCCCGGTTTCGTCGCCGGCCCCTACGAGGGCGCCCAGCAGGTCCACCGCTCCGTGCTCGTCGCCGCTGCGCTTCCCGGCGATCAGGATGTCCAGCAGGGTGTGGAGGTGCTCCTCCCCCCGGGCAGCGGCGA
>NZ_MWIG01000184.1:0-15934 GCF_002156145.1 Streptomyces sp. NRRL B-24572
AACCGGCGTAGGCGCCCGGCCCGTTCGCGCCGGGCGCCTACGCCGGTTATCGGCCGTGGGGAGGCGCGGGAAGGCTCAGTCGCGCGGGGCGCGGGCCAGTTGGCGGGACTGGGCCACCAGGCGGTTCGCGCTGTCCCAGACCTCCGCGTCCTCCTCCAGGAAGCCGCCCGCCAGGTTCCGCGTGGTGATCGAGACGCGGAGGGGGCCCGGCGCCGGGCGGCAGCGGACGTGGGTGGTGAGCTCCACCGTCGGGGTCCAGCCCTTGAGGCCCAGCTCGAAGGAGGTCGGCGGCAGGGCGTCCACCGCGAGCAGCAGGGACAGGGGGTCCGGCTCCCGGCCGTCGGCCAGGCCGAACCAGGCCCGCATCTCGCCCTTGCCCGAGGGCGCGCCGACCGCCCAGCCCACGCAGGCCGGGTCGAGGCGGAGGTCGAGACGGTCCGCGATCGCGGACGAGCCGGGGATCCTCGGGGCCGGGTTGTCGGCGGCGCTGAAGCAGTTCTCGATCGCGGCCATCGCCGGCGGCGTCGCGGAGGTGCGGACGTCGTCGGGGAGGGCGTCGAGGTCCCCGTACGAGGCGAGGACGCGGATGCGCTCGACCTCGGTGCCGTCCTCGGCGTACTGGAAGAGCGAGGCCTGGCCCGTGGAGAGCGTCCTGCCCGTGCGGACGGTCTCCGTCCGGATCACCGCGGGGCCCGGCACGGACGGCGTGAGGTAGTGCGCCGAGATCGTGAACGGGTCCGGGTGCGGGAGGTGGTCGCCGAGGGCGCGGCCGAGCAGGGCGAGGAGGTAGCCGCCGTTGACGGCGTGGATGATCGTCCAGCCGGCCGAGAGGTCGGCGTCGTAGACGCCGGGTTCCCGGAGGGTGACGGCGGTGTCGCGGTCGAACTCGCTCGCGGCGGCGACGGCGGTCTCGGTGCTCGTGCTCATGTTTTCGACGGTACCGCAGCTAGCTACTGAGCGGTAGCTTTTCCGGCGTCCTCCTCGCTGGCGGAGGAACGGCGGTTCCAGGCGCGGGGCGCGCGCCAGTGGTAGCGCATCGCCAGGAGCCGGAGCGTGAAGGCGGTGAGGACGGCGGCGCCGCTCGTGAACGCGTTGAGCGCGTCGAAGCGGATGCAGAGCACGACCATCGTCGCGCCCACGATCGCCGGGACGGCGTACAGGTCCCGGTCCCAGCGCAGCAGCGACGGCACCTCGTTGGCCAGCACGTCGCGCAGCACGCCGCCACCCACGGCCGTGGCGAGGCCGAGCGCGGCGGAGGAGGTGAGGCCGAGGCCGTAGTCGTACGCCTTGGTCGTCCCCGTGACGCAGAAGAGGCCCAGACCGGCCGCGTCGAAGACGTTCACCGCGGTCTGGGTGCGCTCGACCTCCGGGTGCAGGAAGAAGACGAAGGCCGTCGCGATCAGCGGCATCAGGAAGTAGCCGAGATCCGTGAAGGCGGCGGGGGGTACGGCGCCGATGATCAGGTCGCGGAAGAGACCGCCGCCGAGGGCGGTGACCTCGGCGAGGACGGCGATGCCGAAGACGTCGAAGTTCTTGCGGACGGCGAGGAGGGCGCCGGAGATGGCGAAGACGAAGATGCCGACGAGGTCGAGGGCGTGTTGGACGGAGGGGGTGAACAATTCGTGGAGCACGCGCCCATTGTTCCGGTTGTTCCCGTGCGGGAAGAGCAGAGGCCCCCGCCGTCGCATGACGGCGGGGGCCTCTGGTCCGGTCCGCGTCGGGGTCACTTCCCCGCGGCGTCGTCCTTCGCGTCGTCCTTCGCCTCGTCCTTCGCCTCGTCCTTCGCGGCCGACTCCGCCCCTTCCGGGACCTCCGTCGACTCCGCGGCCTCGGCCGCCTCCACCGGGGCCACGTCCTCCGACTCGGGCTCCGGGGTCGGTTCCGGCGCCTTCGGGGTCTTCGTGATCGTGACGTCCACCGATTCGCGGGGCTCCGGGATCGTCAGACCCTCCGCGTTCTCCGGGTGGTGGCAGGCCACGCGCTGGCCCGGGCGGAGCTCCAGGAGCGGGGGCTCCTGGGTGCGGCAGACGTCCGTGGCCTTCCAGCAGCGGGTGTGGAAGCGGCAGCCCGCCGGCGGGGCGATCGGGGACGGGACGTCGCCCTTGAGCAGGATGCGCTCGCCCTTCACGCCCTTGCGGCGCGGGTCCGGGATCGGGACCGCGGACATCAGGGCCCGGGTGTACGGGTGCATCGGGGACTCGTAGAGGGACTTGCGGTCCGCGAGCTCCACGATCTTGCCCAGGTACATCACCGCGATGCGGTCCGAGACGTGCCGGACGACCGACAGGTCGTGGGCGATGAACACGTAGGTGAGGCCCAGTTCCTCCTGGAGGTCGTCCAGGAGGTTGACCACCTGCGCCTGGATGGAGACGTCCAGGGCCGAGACGGGCTCGTCCGCGACGACCAGCTTCGGCTTCAGGGCCAGGGCGCGCGCGATGCCGATGCGCTGGCGCTGGCCGCCGGAGAACTCGTGCGGGTAGCGGTTGTAGTGCTCGGGGTTCAGGCCGACCAGGCCGAGCAGGCGCTGGACCTCCTTCTTCACGCCGCCCTCGGGCTCGACGCCCTGGAGCTTGAAGGGGGCCGAGACGATCGAGCCGACCGTGTGGCGCGGGTTCAGCGAGCCGTACGGGTCCTGGAAGATCATCTGGACGTCCCGGCGCAGCGGACGCATGCCCGACACGCCGAGGTGCGAGATGTCCGTGCCCTGGAACTCGATCTTCCCGCCGGTCGGTTCGAGGAGGCGGGTGATCAGCCGGCCCATCGTCGACTTGCCGCAGCCGGACTCGCCGACGACGCCGAGCGTCTCACCGGGGTAGACCTCGAAGTCGAGCCCGTCGACCGCCTTGACCGCACCGGTCTGACGCTGGAGCAGGCCCTTCCGGATGGGGAAGTGCTTCTGCAGGCCGGTGACCTTCAGCAAGGGTTCCATCGTGTCGCTCACAGCTTCGGCGCAATCTCTTCGGTCCAGATGCGGGTGCGCTCCTCCTGCGGCATGTGGCAGGCCGAGTGGTGGCGCTCTCCGACGAGGGTCAGCTCGGGGCGCTGGGTGCGCGTGATGCCGCCCTTGGGGACGTCGGCGTACGGGCAGCGGGGGTTGAAGGCGCAGCCGCTCGGGACGTTGATGAGGCTGGGCGGGTTGCCCTTGACCGGGATGAGCCGCTCGGTCTGCTCGCGGTCGATCCGCGGCATCGAGCCGAGCAGGCCCCAGGTGTAGGGGTGCTGCGGTTCGTAGAAGACGGACTCGGCCGGCCCGCGCTCGACGCACCGGCCGCCGTACATCACGAGGATGTCGTCGGCGAGCTCGGCGACGACGCCGAGGTCGTGCGTGATGATGATGACCGCGGAGCCGAACTCCTTCTGGAGGTCGCGCATCAGGTCGAGGATCTGGGCCTGGACCGTCACGTCGAGCGCCGTGGTGGGCTCGTCGGCGATGAGGAGCTCGGGGTTGTTGACGAGCGCCATGGCGATCATCGCGCGCTGGCGCATGCCGCCGGAGAACTCGTGCGGGTAGTTGTCGAACCGCTTGGCGGGCTCGGGGATGCCGACCCGGTCGAGGAGTTCGACGGCCCGCTTCTTCGCCGTCTTCTTGTCCACGTTGTTGTGGACGCGGTACGCCTCCACGATCTGGTGGCCGACCGTGTAGTACGGGTGCATCGCGGACAGCGGGTCCTGGAAGATCATCGCCATCTCGCGGCCGCGCATCTTGCGGACCTCTTCCGGGTCACCGGAGAGGAGCTCGCGCCCGTTCAGCCAGATCTCGCCGGAGATGCGGGCCTTCTGCCGGCCGTACTGGCCGACGGTGTGCAGGCCCATGATGCCGAGCGAGGTGACCGACTTGCCGGAGCCGGACTCGCCCACGATGCCGAGGGTCTTGCCCTTCTCCAGCTGGAAGCTGAGGCCGTCGACCGACTTGACCAGACCGTCGTCGGTCGGGAAGTGGATCTTCAGGTCGCGTACGTCGAGGAAGGTGTCGGACGGGGCGGACTTCCCGGTGTCGACGGGCTCTCCGACCGCCGCGCCCGTCTTCGTCAGCTTGTCCGTCATGCGAGCCTCACTCGGGGGTCGATCACCGCGTACAGAAGGTCCACCACGAGGTTGGCGATGACCACGGCGGCAGCCGTGATGAGCGTGACCGCCAGGATCAGCGGCAGGTCCCGCTCGCTGACGGCCCGGTAGGCCGCCTGGCCGAGGCCCGGAAGGCTGAACGCGGTCTCGGTCAGGATCGCGCCGCCGACGAGGGCGCCGAGGTCCATGCCGAAGATGGTCAGGATGGGGGTCATGGTGGAGCGCATGGCGTGCTTGCCGAGCACGACCGGCTCCGGCAGGCCCTTGGCCCGCGCGGTGCGGATGTAGTCCTCGCCGAGGACCTCCAGCATGGTGGCGCGGGTGAGGCGCGCGTACATCGCCGCGTACAGGAAGGCGAGGGTGACCCAGGGAAGGAGCAGGCCGCCGAACCAGCCACCGAAGGACTCGGTGATCGGGGTGTACGAGGACTTGAGCCAGCCCAGCTGCGTGCGGAAGACGAGCATGGAGAGCATGGCGGTGAAGAAGATGGGGAGCGAGACGCCGGCCAGCGCGGTGATCATCGCGGCACGGTCGATGATCGTGCCCCGCTTGAGCGCGGAGACCACGCCCGTGGTGACGCCGAGCACCAGCCACAGCACGGCGGCACCGAGGACCATGGAGAGGGTGACCGGGAAGGCGTCGGTCAGCATGGTCCAGACGTCCTGCTCGGTGCGGAACGAGTAGCCGAAGCAGGGCGCGGCACAGTGGATGGTGTCGCCGCCGCCGGTGTAGTCCCGGCCGACGAAGATGCCGGACACGAAGTGCCAGAACTGCACCAGGATCGGATCGCCCAGGCCCAGCTTCTGCCGGATGGCCTCGATGGAAGCCGGATCCGCCTGCTTGCCGACGAACATCGCGGCAGGATCACTGCCGGTCATCTTGGGGATGAGGAAGAAGATGCTGAGCGTCACGAGTGTGACGACGAGCAGCATCACGACGACTGAGAAGAGTCGCCGGACTATGTATGCAAGCATGCGGTCGGCCGGGTGGCGGCCGGGGATCCCGATCGGGTTCCCCGGCCGCCGCCGTCGGCCATCACCTGCCCTTCGGACCTGGCGGCGGGTGGTGCGCCGGTGAAGCGGGTCGGATTACTTGACGACGCCGAGCGACGCGTAGTCGTAGCGGCCGTTGTAGGCGTCCGCCGTGTAGACGTTGGTCAGCCGGGAGCTGCGCCAGATGATGTTCTTCTCGTTGGTGAAGGGCAGGTAGACCGCGGCCTCCGACACCTTCGTGTTGATCTGCTTGTAGAGGTCGCCGGCCTTGTTCGGGTCGGTCTCCTTCAGAGCCTGGTCGAACAGGCCGTTGACGGCCTTGTCGTTGAGCTCGGCGAAGTTGTTGTTACCGCTCTGCAGGATGAAGCGGCCGTCGACCAGCGGCTGGAGGAAGCCCTGACCGGTCGGGAAGTCGGCGCCCCAGCCCATGATGATGATGCCGTAGCCCTTCTCCTTGACCACCTTCGGCGAACCGATGATGCCGGAGGTCTGGGCGCCGTCGAACTGGTCGATCTGGGCGTCGATGCCGACGGCCTTCAGCGACTGCTGGAGGGACTCGGCGGTCGCGATCTCGATCTTCTTGTTGTTGCGGACCGCGATCGTGGTCTTGAAGCCGTTCGGCTTGCCGCACTTCTTCAGCGCCTCCTTGGCCTTGGCCAGGTCGGGGGCGCCGGCGAGCTTGCCGTACGGGTCGTACTTCGGGTCGGCGCCCTTGATGCCCGGCGGCAGCATGTTGGGGGCGATGTCGCCACCGGCCTGCGGGCCACCACGGGCGGTCTGGAGGGACTTGGAGTCGGCGGCGTAGATGATCGCCTTGCGGCACTCGATGTTGGGGATCACCGTCTGCGGGAAGACCGCGTAGCGGATGAAGCCCGTCTGCGGGTTGTCGACGTTGCCCTTGTGCTGCTGGAGCACCTTCTGGCGGGCGGCGGCGCCGACACCGGTCGCGTTGAGGTCGAGGTCGTACTCGCCCTCGACCAGACGGTTGTCCATGTCGTCGGCGTTCGTGGTGAACGTGACGGAGATGGTGTCCGGGAGCGCCTTGCGGATGCCGTCGGACTTGGGGTCCCACTTGTCGTTGCGAACGAGCTTCATCGACTTGTTCGGCGTGTACGACTGCCACTTGTACGGGCCGGAGGAGAAGGGCTTCAGGCCGTACTTGGCCTTGGTGTCCTTGTCCTGGCGGACCGGGGAGGCGGCGGGCATGGCCAGCATCTGCAGGAAGTCGCCGTTGGCGACCGGCAGCTTGAAGATGATGGTCTTGTCGTCCGGGGTCTCGATCGCGCTCAGACCGAGCTTGTCCGCGGTGGTGTCCTTGTACGGACCCTTGTACGTGCCCTTGGGGTCGAGGACCTGCTGGAGGTAGATCGGGCCGCCGGAGATGACGTCCTGGGCCCAGATGCGCTCGATGCCGTACTTGATGTCCTTGGAGGTGATCGGCTTGCCGTCCTCCCACGTCACGCCGTCCTTCAGCGTGAACGTGTAGGTGAGGCCGTCGGCCGAGACCTTGCCGGCGTCGGTGGCGAGGTCGGGGACCAGCTCGGTGGAGGCGGTGCCCGGCTCGGCCTTGAAGGTGACGAGCTGGCGGGTGTAGTAGCGGGCGAAGTCCCACACGAAGCCGTAGTAGCCGCGCTGCGGGTCCCACGAGTCGGCCTCCTGCGAGCCGATGAACTTCAGCTCGCCGCCCTTCTTGTCGGAGGCGTTGGCGACCTTGTTCACCGCGGCGTTGAAGCCGGGCGTGCCGGCCGCGCCCTTGCCGCCACCGTCGCCGTTACCGCCGCCACACGCGGTCGTGACGACCATCGTGGCCGCGGCAAGCAGCGCGCCCGCGGCGATTCTGCGCTGAGAGCTCTTCAGCATGGGTCCAGCAACCTCCGGGATAGTGGCGGCCGTTACGGCGGTCCGCCGATTGGGGATGGGCCTCCTGTCGCCAGCGGCAGGGGCGGGTCTTGCGTGTCGTCGGCGAACGGTCAGCGGGAGCCCTTCGGGTCGAGCGCGTCGCGCACGCCGTCGCCGAAGAGGTTGAACGCCAGAACGGTGATGAAGATCGCGAGGCCGGGGATCACCATGAACAGGGGATCCGACTCGTAGGTGGTGATGGCCGTCGACAGCATCTGGCCCCAGGAAGCGGTGGGGGGCTTCACACCCGCGCCGAGGAAGCTGAGCGCCGCTTCGGTGAGGATGTTGGTGGGGATCATGAGGGTCGCGTAGACCATGATCGGGGCGATCAGGTTGGGCAGCAGCTCGCGGCGCAGGATGTAGAAGCGGCCGGCGCCCAGGCTCTGGGCGGCCTCGACGTACTCGCGGTTGCGCAGCGAGAGGGTCTGGCCTCGGACGATGCGGCCGACGTACGGCCATCCGAAGAAGCCGATCACCAGGATGAGCGCGGCGATGCGCACACCCGATCCGTCCAGGCCGAGGAACTCGTTGGGCAGCACCGAGACCAGGGCGATCGTGAAGAGCAGCTGCGGGAACGCCAGCATCACGTCCATGATCCGGCTGAGGGCCGCGTCGATCCAGCCGCCGAAGTAGCCCGCGATGACGCCGAGGACGGTGCCGAGGAAGACCGCGAAGACCGCCGCCAGGAAGGCGACGAGCAGCGAGATCCGGGCGCCGTAGACGATCCGGCTGAAGACGTCGCGGCCGTTGACCGGCTCGACGCCGAACAGGAAGTCGCCGTTGACGCCGCCCCAGGAGCCGATCGGCGTGCCGAACAGCGGGTCGATCTGGTCCTCGTGGAACTCCTCCGGCGGGTGGCCGAGGAGGCCCACGATGACCGGCGCGAAGATCGCGACGAGGATCAGGAAGAGGACGACGAACGCGCCCGCGAGGGCCAGCTTGTCGCGCTTGAGGCGGGTCCAGGCGATCTTCCAGGGCGAGCGCCCCTCGATCGCCTTGCCTGCCGCGCCGGAGTTGTCCGGAGTGCCGGAAGCGTCGGGCGCGCCGTCGACGGTGGCGGTCGCCTCGCCCGCACTCGTCTCGTGCAGTGGTGCCGTCATCGTGGTGAGGACCCCTCTCGGCCGCCGGTAGCCGGCCCTTGCCCGCCGCGGGTAGCGGCTCGGTGGAACAACCTGCTGGACATCGGCTCGAAAGGAGTCGAACGTCCTGTGTTCCGGGGAGTCTTCAATGCGCTTGCGATCACCCGCCAGACCTGAAGCTCAATGTTTGCTCAAACGTGATGCGGTGCTGCGACTTCCGTTATCCGGACGCCGTGATCACGTGAGCGGACCAACCGGGGCCCTCTCACCCGCAATCGGACATGTCGCTCAACTGGTGCCGCGAACTGTCGAATTGGGGTGAACGAAGGCCTCCAGAGCGGACTCCGGAGGCCTTTGCCGACAACTGGGACACGAGGGGCGTCTCAGTATCCGGACGGCGTCGGCGGCGGGTATCCGTACCCCGGTACGGCGGCGGAGCCGCGCCCGGCGTGCGCCTCGCGGTCGTAGAAGGGGCGCGCGTTCGCCCGCAGCCACAGGGCCACCGGGTCGTACGCGTCGGAGAGCGCGACCGTCGAGACGGGCAGTCCGTCGGGGACGGAGCCGATCGACTGGCGCATCATCGAGCGGACCGCGTCGACGGCCGCCGGGGACGTGTCGTACAGGTCGAGACCGATGGCGAGGTACGGGGAACCGAGCGCCGGCTGCACCCAGCCGCGGCGCAGCGACCGGACGGCCTGGGTGCGGTGCGCGTTCTGCGTGAGCAGGGCGTAGAACTGCGGGAGCTCCAGGGCGGGCTCGGTGACGCGCAGCGGCCCGGCGGGCATCCGGTCGAGACCGGTGGCGATCCGGCGCAGGTCGGGCCAGGGGATGCCGACGCCGCCGCCGGGGGCGTGCGGATTGAGCCAGACGCCCCAGCGGTCGGGATAGAGGGCGCGGGCGATCTCGCGGCCGGTGACGAGCTCGTGGGCACGGTTCCAGCCAGAGGCGGCGAGCTCCTGGGGGGAGGTGACGCAGGGCGCGTAGCCGAAGCCGTCGACCTCCATGTTCCCGTACTGGGCGTCGGGCGAGCCGGGGGCGCCCTGCCAGAGCAGCATCCAGAGCTCGCCGTCGGCGAGGGCGTGCAGCAACTGCTCGTACGCGTCGTAGCGTCCGGGCTCCACCTGGCGCAGCATGTGCTCGACCCGTCCTCCGGTCGCAGCGGTGCCTGACGCGCTCACCCTGGGTCCCGCCCCTCTTCCGTCCACCACGTACGTCTGTCCAGCGATCGAGTCAGTTCAGCTTAAACAGGGGGCCGCTCAGGCGTCGCCGCGCTGATAGAAGGGGCGCACCCGCTCCAGCATCCAGTCGCCGACCGGGTCCTGCGCCATGTCGAGCAGGATGAGGTTGACCGGCCAGGCGACCTCGACGCGGCCGAGGGCGCGGCCGAGGGCGTCCAGGGGGGCGTTCCGGTCGACGCCGTCCCAGCCGCCCAGCTGGACGCCGATGAAGAGGGCCGGTTCGGTGCCCTCGACGCTGGCGAGGGCGCGGCGGGCGGTGGTGACGACCCCGGTGGCCTCGAACTCGGCGGAGGCGGCGGCGAGGAAGTCGACCGGATCGTCCTGCCAGTCGGGCTCGAAGAGCCGGACGCGGCCGCCGCTGGCGGGGCCGTCGAGCGGGGTGCGGCCGGCGCGGCAGAGCTCGGCGACGGCGGGCGGGGGCAGCGGGACGCCGACGGTGCCGCCGGGGTTCACGGCGATGCCGAGCTGCGGGGGCAGTCCGCGGGCGAAGTCACGGGCGGGGGCGACGGTGAAGGACATGTGGTCGCCGACGCAGGCGAGGAACTGCTGCTCGGAGCTGAAGACGGGCACGTAGGCCGCGCCCTCGATCTCCATGGTGGCGAGGTCGAGACTCTGGCTGTCGGGGCCGCCGCCGTTGGGCAGGGGCACCCAGACCGGGCTGCGGCCCAGCACCTCCACCAGTCGGCCTCCGGCCTCGGGATTGCCGAGTGAGGCGGCAAGGACCTCTTCGAGCTCGTTGCCCGGCCACGTCACGTCCACGGTCGCGTTTCCCCTTCTCGCACGGCCTGCCGCACCGGCCGCCCGGCAGCACCCTAACGCCGCGCCGTCGCCACTGCGGCCAAAAGGGAGGGTACGGGCGTCCCGGACCGCCCGCGCCCCGTCCCGGGACACGGCCGGGGACACCGGCAGCGGGCGGCGCGCCCGGGAAGCCGCGAGCCGCCCGGGACGCCACGGACCGCCGGGAAGCCGCGAGCCGCCCAGGAAGCCACGGACCGCCCGGGACGCCACGGACCGCCCGGGACGCCACGGACCGCCCGGGACGCCACGGACCGCCCGGGACGCCACGGACCGCCCGGGACGCCACGGACCGCCCGGGAAGCCGCGGACCGCCCGGGGGACCGGCGGGGCGCACGGTGCGGACCGGCTCCGGGGCGGGCCCCTCAGGCCGCCTCGCGGAAGTCGATCCGGTGGAGGGAGTCGGCGGCGGCGCGGTCGAGGAGGGTCGCCGAGGCGCAGCCGTGCGGCAGGCTGCCGGACTCGGCGGCCCGCAGGAGCCGGCCGACGGCCCGCCGGTGCCGCGCGAAGGCGTACGCGGAGACGCCCCGGCCCCGGGCGTCCTGACCGGCCCGGGCGACGTCGGGGGTGACGTCGAGGAGGAGCAGGTGCAGGGCGCGGCCGCGGCGTCTCGCCTCGCGGGCGAGCCAGCCGCGCACCCAGGCCTGGGTGCCGCAGTCGTGGACGATCAGGCTCGCGCCGGAGCGCAGGGCGCGGCGCAGTCCGGCGTAGTGCGCGATCCGGACGAGGGGGCGGTAGACGGCGTACGGGAGGAGGCGCGGCATGCGGGCCTCCCAGCGCTCGCGGGCGTCCTGGGAGTCGATGCCGCTGCCCTGGGCGGCGCGCTTCATCAGGGTGGACTTGCCGCTGCCGGGCAGCCCGGAGACGACGACGAGGTCGCCGGCGGCGAAGGTCAGGGCGCGGGGGCCGCGGCCGCCGCGCTCGCGCAGGTCCCGCAGAAGACGGCCACGGGCCCGCTGGGACGGTATGCCGGTGCTCGTCGCGTATGCGCCGGTGTGCTGGATCCTCATCGCTCTCCCCCTGTCGGGCCTCGGAGACCCGAGGAGACCCTTGCCCACGAAGTGTAAAGAAATGGTAATGCGGCACAAGCGATTTGCCCCGCCGACACCGCGTGCGATGATGTGCGCGCCAGGCGCGCACAGTCGCCGCACAATCGCATACCGGCCGCTCGAATCCGCGCGGGAGAGTTCCGGACCGCCGAGCGCGTCCGGGCGCCGAAGGAGCAAGACCCTCCCTTGAATCTCTCAGGCCCCGTACCGCGCGGATGAGGCAGATCTGAAAAGCGGGACGCGTCACCGTGTCCCCACCCAAGGTGCAAGCCGAGGATGCTCTCGGTGAACCTCTCAGGTTCCATGACAGATGGGGAGGACGTCCTCGCCCGTCATGTGTTTCGTCACCGATCACGCCCTTGGGACCCGGGAGCCACCCCATGACCACTGCCCCCCGCCTGACCGCCCTCGATGCCCTGCATCGTTCGCTGGGCGCGACCATGACCGACTTCGCCGGCTGGGACATGCCGCTGCGGTACGGCAGCGAGCGCGACGAGCACAACGCCGTCCGCACCAAGGCCGGTCTCTTCGACCTCTCCCACATGGGCGAGATCACGGTCACGGGCCCGCAGGCCGTCGACCTCCTGGACTACGCCCTCGTCGGCAACATCTCCACGGTGGGCAACGGCCGCGCCCGCTACACGATGATCTGCCAGGAGGACGGCGGCATCCTCGACGACCTGATCGTCTACCGCCTCGGCGAGACCGAGTACATGGTCGTCGCCAACGCCTCCAACGCCCAGGTCGTCCTCGACGCGCTGACCGAGCGCGCGGCCGGCTTCGACGCCGAGGTCCGCGACGACCGTGACGCGTACGCCCTGATCGCGGTCCAGGGCCCGGAGTCCCCCGGCATCCTGAAGTCGCTCACCGACGCCGACCTGGACGGTCTGAAGTACTACGCCGGCCTGCCCGGCACGGTCGCCGGCGTCCCGGCGCTGATCGCCCGCACCGGCTACACCGGCGAGGACGGCTTCGAGCTGTTCCTGAAGCCCGAGCACGCCGAGGGCGTCTGGAAGGCGCTGACCGAGGCGGGCGAGGGCGTCGGCCTGATCCCCTGCGGCCTGTCCTGCCGTGACACGCTCCGCCTGGAGGCGGGCATGCCGCTGTACGGCCACGAGCTGACCACCGCCCTCACCCCCTTCGACGCGGGCCTCGGCCGGGTCGTGAAGTTCGAGAAGACGACGAACGAGGGCCGCTTCGTCGGCCGCGAGGCCCTGGAGAAGGCCGCCGAGCGCGCCGAGACCGCCCCGCCGCGCAAGCTCGTCGGTCTGATCGCCGAGGGCCGCCGCGTCCCGCGCGCCGGCTTCTCCGTCGTCAAGGACGGCGTGGTCATCGGCGAGGTCACCTCGGGCGCCCCGTCCCCGACCCTCGGCAAGCCGATCGCCATGGCGTACGTGGACGCGGCCCACGCCACGCCCGGGACCGAGGGCGTCGGTGTGGACATCCGCGGCACCCACGAGCCCTACGAGGTCGTGGCGCTGCCGTTCTACAAGCGCCAGAAGTGACGCAGTCGTCTCGTTCCGCGTCTCATCCCGTAAGACCCACGTTCATCAGCACTCCCCCGATCCAGGAGAATCAGGTCATGAGCAACCCCCAGCAGCTGAGCTACACCAAGGAGCACGAGTGGCTGTCGGAGGCCGTCGACGGCGTCTCGACGGTCGGCATCACGGAGTTCGCGGCCAACGCGCTCGGTGACGTCGTCTACGCCCAGCTCCCCGCGGTCGGTGACACCGTCACCGAGGGTGAGACCTGTGGCGAGCTGGAGTCGACGAAGTCCGTCAGCGACCTCTACTCCCCCGTCACGGGCGAGGTCGTCGAGGCCAACCAGGACGTGGTGGACGACCCGTCCCTGGTGAACACGGCTCCGTTCGAGGGTGGCTGGCTGTTCAAGGTCCGGATCACCGAGGCACCGAAGGACCTGCTCTCCGCCGACGAGTACGCCGCGCTCACCGCCGAGAACTGAGACCCCCTAGGGATCGATTCATGTCGCTTCTGAACACCCCTCTCCACGAGCTGGACCCCGACGTCGCCGCCGCCGTCGACGCCGAGCTCCTCCGTCAGCAGTCCACCCTCGAGATGATCGCCTCGGAGAACTTCGCTCCGGTCGCGGTCATGGAGGCCCAGGGCTCCGTCCTCACCAACAAGTACGCCGAGGGCTACCCGGGCCGCCGCTACTACGGCGGCTGCGAGCACGTCGACGTGGCCGAGCAGATCGCGATCGACCGGATCAAGGACCTGTTCGGCGCCGAGTACGCCAACGTCCAGCCGCACTCCGGCGCCTCCGCGAACCAGGCCGCCCTCTTCGCGATCGCCCAGCCCGGCGACACGATCCTGGGTCTCGACCTGGCGCACGGCGGTCACCTCACCCACGGCATGCGCCTGAACTTCTCCGGCAAGCAGTTCAACGTGGTCGCGTACCACGTGGACGAGGCCGGTCTGGTCGACATGGCCGAGGTCGAGCGCCTCGCCAAGGAGCACCGCCCCAAGGTGATCATCGCGGGCTGGTCCGCCTACCCGCGCCAGCTGGACTTCGCCGAGTTCCGCCGGATCGCCGACGAGGTCGAGGCCTACCTGTGGGTCGACATGGCCCACTTCGCGGGCCTGGTCGCCGCCGGTCTGCACCCGAACCCGGTCGAGTACGCGGACGTGGTGACCTCCACCACGCACAAGACGCTCGGCGGCCCGCGCGGCGGCATCATCCTGGCGAAGAAGGAGTTCGCCAAGAAGCTGAACTCCTCGGTCTTCCCCGGTTTCCAGGGCGGCCCGCTGGAGCACGTGATCGCGGCCAAGGCCGTCTCCTTCAAGGTCGCGGCCTCGGAGGAGTTCAAGGAGCGCCAGCAGCGCACCCTGGACGGCGCCCGCGCGCTGGCCGAGCGCCTGGTCCAGGACGACGTCACCGCCCACGGCGTCTCCGTCCTGTCCGGCGGCACGGACGTGCACCTGGTCCTGGTGGACCTGCGCAACTCCGAGCTCGACGGCCAGCAGGCCGAGGACCGTCTCCACGAGGTCGGCATCACGGTCAACCGGAACGCCGTTCCGAACGACCCGCGCCCGCCGATGGTCACCTCGGGTCTGCGCATCGGTACGCCGGCCCTCGCGACCCGCGGCTTCCAGGCCGAGGACTTCGCCGAGGTCGCCGACGTCATCGCGGAGACCCTGAAGCCCGGCTTCGACGCGGACAAGGCCGCGGCCCTCAAGGCCCGGGTGACGGCGCTCGCCGACAAGCACCCGCTGTACCCCGGCCTGAAGTAATTTCGTACCCTTTTGTTCGTACGGAATCTTCGGGGCACCGCGCACACTGGACAGTGAGCGCGGTGCCCCGCCCCATGCCCAGCCCTTCTTCACGCTTCTCTGCTCCACCCCGGCAGACAACGGCGTCTAGCCCCCACAAGGAGTCCTCCCGTGGCCATCTCGGTCTTCGACCTGTTCTCGATCGGCATCGGCCCGTCGAGCTCCCACACGGTGGGCCCCATGCGCGCGGCCCGGATGTTCGCCCGCCGGCTGAAGAACGAGGGCCTGCTCGCCCACACGGCGAAGATACGGGCCGAGCTGTACGGCTCGCTCGGCGCGACCGGCCACGGCCACGGCACCCCCAAGGCGGTCCTGCTCGGCCTGGAGGGCAACTCGCCGCGCACCGTCGACGTGGAGAGCGCCGACGACGAGTTCGAGCGGATCAAGGCGAGCGGCCGCATCAACCTGCTCGGCGCCCACGAGATCCCCTTCTCCTTCGACGACGACCTGGTCCTGCACCGCCGCAAGGCGCTGCCGTACCACGCCAACGGCATGACGGTCTTCGCCTACGACGCGCAGGGCGCGCTGGTCCTGGAGAAGACGTACTACTCGGTCGGCGGCGGCTTCGTCGTCGACGAGGACGCGGTGGCGGGCGAGAACCCGATCATCCCGGACGACACCGTCCTGAAGTACCCCTTCCGCACCGGCGACGAGCTGCTGCGCCTGGCCAAGGAGACCGGCCTGTCGATCTCCTCGCTGATGCTGGAGAACGAGAAGGCCTGGCGCACCGAGGACGAGATCCGCGCGGGCCTGCTGGAGATCTGGCGGGTCATGCAGGCCTGCGTCTCGCGCGGCATGTCCCGCGAGGGCATCCTGCCAGGCGGCCTCAAGGTCCGCCGCCGCGCCGCCACCTCCGCGCGCAAGCTGCGCTCCGAGGGCGACCCGGCCGCGCACGCGATGGAGTGGATCACCCTCTACGCGATGGCCGTGAACGAGGAGAACGCGGCGGGCGGCCGGGTGGTCACCGCCCCGACCAACGGCGCGGCCGGCATCATCCCCGCGGTGCTGCACTACTACATGAACTTCGTCCCCGGCGCGGACGAGGACGGCATCGTCCGTTTCCTGCTCGCGGCGGGCGCGGTCGGCATGCTGTTCAAGGAGAACGCCTCGATCTCCGGCGCCGAGGTCGGCTGCCAGGGCGAGGTCGGCTCGGCCTGCTCGATGGCGGCCGGCGCGCTCGCCGAGGTGCTGGGCGGCTCGCCGGAGCAGGTGGAGAACGCGGCCGAGATCGGCATGGAGCACAACCTGGGTCTGACCTGCGACCCGGTCGGCGGTCTGGTGCAGATCCCGTGCATCGAGCGCAACGGCATGGCGGCGGTCAAGGCGGTCACGGCGGCGAAGATGTCGATGCGCGGTGACGGCAGCCACCTGGTCTCCCTCGACAAGGTCATCAAGACCATGAAGGAGACGGGTGCCGACATGAGCGTGAAGTACAAGGAGACCGCGCGGGGTGGTCTCGCGGTGAACATCATCGAGTGCTGAACCGTTTGTGCACACGGCCGGCCCCGGGATCCCCGGGGCCGGCC
>NZ_MWIG01000185.1:0-4270 GCF_002156145.1 Streptomyces sp. NRRL B-24572
GGGCGGGCGGTCTGCTGGACGGTGATCATGGTGTCGTTCGTCATGCCGCAGACCGTAGGAAGGAATCCGGTGGTCGGGCAGGGGTTGGCTTTCATGAAACCGACCGATCCATGAATGCCGCTCATACTTCGAGGTGGGAGCCCGTATGACCGATCGCACGAAGGCCGATCGCACGAAGGTCGATCGCACGAAGGTCGATCCCGCGAAGGCCGATCGCACGAAGGCCGATCCCGCGAAGACCGATCTCGCGCCCCGCGAGCTCCGCGTCCTCGTCGCCGTCGGGAGCGAGGGCGGCTTCTCGGCAGCCGCCGCCCTGCTCGGCATGACCCAGTCCGCGGTCTCCCACTCCGTCCGCACGAGCGAACGCAAGCTCGGCGCCGTCCTCTTCGACCGCGGCCGCAACGGCGCGCGCCCGACCGAGGCCGGGGAGCGGGCCCTCGGCCACGCCCGGCAGGTGCTGCGGCTCCTGGAAGTGATGGGCGCGGAGGTCCGGGGTGCCGGGAGCGGAACCCTCTCCGGCCCGCTGCGCATCGCCGTCTTCCGCAGCGCGGCCCTGCACCTGCTGCCCCGGGCCCTGGAGCGGCTGACCGCCCGTCACCCGGAGATCGTGCCCGAGGTGAGGATCGTGCGGGAGCTGGGGCGCGGCACGGCGGGCGAAGTCCTCGACGGACGGGCCGACATCGGGATCGCGACCCTCGGCACCACCTCGCCCGTGCCGCCGGAGCTGGTCGGCGGCGTGCTGCTCCAGGAGGGGTACGCGCTCGTCCACCCGGCCGGGCATCCGGCGCCGCGCACGCTCCCGCTGGTCGACTGGGCGGAGAACTGCACCTCGTACACCCGGGAGTGGTGGGCCGCCCAGGAGTGGCTGCCGGCGGCGACGGTGGAGGCCGAGGACGACGGAGCGGTGCTCTCGATGGTGAGCAGTGGTTTCGGGATGGCCGTGATGCCCGAACTGTCGCTGGTCGGAGCGCCGCCCTCGGTGGAGATCACCGATCTCGGGGTGGCGCGCCCGACCCGGTCCGTCGGCTATGTCACCACCCCTGAGCTGGCGAAATCCCTCGCCGTGCGGTCGCTGATCCGTGAGCTTCGGACCACGGAGGGCTGACCGCCGTCTCAGATAGTAGGAAGTCCGAGTAATTGTGGAGACAGATGAGGAGGCCTCCCTTAGCTTTGTAGAAGCCGAACGTCTCGCTTCATCAAGCGAATGGCGGTCGAGAGCGCGACGCCCTGTGCAGGCAACCCCTGCGGCGGCGCTCCCCGCCCCTTCCGGCGCCTTCGATCACAAGCTGATCTCCGCACATCCGGATCACCAATGATCTCAAGGAGTCGATCCCTCATGGCCGCTCAGACCGCCCGCCGCGTCCGCCACTCCGTCAACCGTCCCAGCGACGAGGCCCGCCAGAACGCCGCCGCCGCCCTCCAGCGCGCCCTCGACCGCCGTGACAACGGCGGCTCCACCGGCCACTGACGTCCACCTCGTCCGCTGTCCGTTCGTCCACATGGTGGACGTAACGTGTCAGACGATGGGACGAAGAGTAGGGTGCCGACATGTCTCACAGCATCAATCTCGCAGTCATTCCCGGCGACGGCATCGGCCAGGAGGTCGTGGCCCAGGGCCTCAAGGTCCTCTCGGCCGTCCTTCCCCAGGACGTGAAGCTGGAGACCGAGGAGTACGACTTCGGCGCCAAGCGCTACCACGCCACCGGTGAGACCCTCACCGACGCCGACCTCGACTCCCTCAAGAGGCACGACGCCATCCTGCTCGGCGCCATCGGCGACCCGTCGGTGCCGTCCGGCGTCCTGGAGCGCGGCTTCCTGCTGAAGCTCCGCTTCGCCTTCGACCACCACGTGAACCTGCGTCCCTCGAAGCTGCTCCCCGGCGTCGCCACCCCGCTCGCCGGGCAGCCCGAGATCGACTTCGTCGTGGTCCGCGAGGGCACCGAGGGTCCGTACACGGGCAACGGCGGCACCATCCGCAAGGGCACCGAGCACGAGGTCGCCACCGAGGTCTCGGTCAACACCGCCTTCGGTGTCGAGCGCGTGGTCCGGGACGCCTTCGCCCGCGCCCAGGCCCGCCCGCGCAAGAAGCTGACGCTGGTCCACAAGAACAACGTGCTGACCTTCGCCGGCCACCTCTGGACGAACACCTTCAACAAGGTCGCGGCCGAGTTCCCCGAGGTCACGACCGACTACCTGCACGTCGACGCCGCGACGATCTTCCTCGTCACCGACCCGGCCCGCTTCGACGTCATCGTCACCGACAACCTCTTCGGCGACATCATCACCGACCTCGCCGCGGCCGTCTCCGGCGGCATCGGCGTCGCCGCCTCCGGCAACATCAACCCGAGCGGCGAGTTCCCGTCCATGTTCGAGCCGGTCCACGGCTCCGCGCCGGACATCGCGGGCCAGGGCAAGGCCGACCCCACGGCCACCGTCCTCTCCGTCGCCCTCCTGCTCCGCCACCTCGGCTACGAGGCCGAGGCCGCCCGGGTCGAGGAGGCCGTCGCGGCCGACCTCACCGAGCGCGGCGACAGCGTCCGCACCACGGACGAGATCGGCGACGCGCTCGCCGCGCGAGTAGCGAGCTGACCCGCGCCGACTGACATCAGCAGCAGCCGCCGGGTCGCATTCAGCGCCCGGCGGCTTTCCTCTGCGCGGCCCCGGGCGCTCCCCCCGAACTCAGGACCGCGTTCACCCGTTTTCCGCACCGGTCCCCACGGGCGATAATCGAACGTGGGGCCGCGGCATCCGGGCATGCCCGACGCCGCCTCGTCGGGGACAGCCGTCCCCGACAGCGACGTGCGCGCGCGGTCCTCCCCATCACAACCGGTGAAGGACACGCACTCATGACGACGCCCACCATCGAGCTCAAGCCCTCCTCCAGCCCGCTGTCCGCCGCGGAGCGCGAGGCGATCCTGGCCAACCCGGGATTCGGCCGCCACTTCACCGACCACATGGTCACCATCCGGTGGACCGAGGGCCGCGGCTGGCACGACGCCCAGCTCGTGCCGTACGGTCCGCTCTCCCTGGACCCCGCCACGAACGTCCTGCACTACGCGCAGGAGATCTTCGAGGGCCTGAAGGCCTACCGCCGCCCCGACGGCTCCGTCGCCACCTTCCGCCCGGACGCCAACGCCCGCCGCTTCCAGGCCTCCGCCCGCCGGCTCGGCATGCCCGAGCTGCCGGTCGAGACCTTCGTCGAGGCCTGTGACGTGCTCGTCCGGCACGACGAGGCGTGGGTCCCGGCGCACGGCGGCGAGGACTCGCTCTACCTGCGTCCGTTCATGATCGCCACCGAGGTCGGCCTGGGCGTCCGCCCGGCCAACGAGTACCTCTTCGTCGTCATCGCCTCGCCGGCCGGCCCGTACTTCTCCGGCGGCGTGAAGCCCGTCTCCATCTGGGCCTCGGAGGACCGCGTCCGTGCCGTCCCCGGCGGCATGGGCGACGCCAAGACCGGCGGCAACTACGCGGCCTCCCTGTTGGCGCAGGCCGAGGCGGCGGCCAAGGGCTGCGACCAGGTCTGCTACCTCGACGCGGTCGAGCACAAGTGGGTCGAGGAACTCGGCGGCATGAACCTGTACTTCGTGTACGGCAACAAGATCGTCACGCCGACCCTCACCGGTTCGCTGCTCGCCGGCATCACCCGCGACTCGCTCCTCAAGGTCGCCAAGGACCTCGGCTACGAGTCCGAGGAGGCCCGCGTCTCCATCGACCAGTGGCAGGCCGACACCGAGAACGGCACCCTCACCGAGGTCTTCGCCTGCGGCACCGCCGCCGTGATCACCCCGGTCGGCACGGTCAAGTCCGCCCGGGGCGAGTGGCAGCAGTCGGGCGGCGAGCCCGGCGAGGTCACGATGAAGCTGCGCGAGGCGCTGCTCGCCATCCAGACCGGGAAGTCCGAGGACGTCCACGGCTGGATGCATAAGCTCGGCAAGTAGGAGTAACTACTCCGTCGCCGCCAGGGCTTCCGGGGCCGTCTTCACGGTCTCGGGGGCCCTGTTCGGCGTCAGGACGGCGTACAGCGCGCCGCCCACGATCCCCGAGAACACGAAGCTGCAGTCGATCCCGCCCGTGAGGGCGAGCAGCGGCCCCTCGTAGAGCGGCGTCGACACCGCGGCCAGGCCGACCGCCGCGCCGACCGCCCAGGAGACGGTGGCGCGCGGGTGCCAGCCCGCCGCGTACCAGTAGATGCCGCCGCGCGAGCGGTTGTTGAAGACCTGGAGCGCCTCCGGGTCGTACGCACCGCCGCAGCGCGCGTGCCCGATCAGGG